>JAYTNC010000177.1:0-14855 GCA_043748515.1 Gemmatimonadota bacterium
TCGTCCCCGCACGATTGCCGGACGGCGGCGAGCCATTCGACATCGGCGCGCGGCGCGATTTTGATTTTGACTTTCTGATACCCGAGGGCGAGCGCTTCGGTCACTTTGGCAATCAACGTCGGCAGATCTTTCTGGATACCGAGCGAGATGCCGGTCGCGATGTGCGTGCGGGTACCGCCGAGGAGCCGGGCGAGCGGGAGTCCGGCTTGCATGGAGGCGAGTCCCCAGCAGCCCATTTCGAGTGCGGCCTTGGCCATGTTGTGACCGCGGATATCGCGCTCGAGCAGGTCATGCACGGCGGTGTGGGAGTCGATGTCGCGCGTAAGCAGGCGCGGCGCGAGCCAACGCGCGATGGTCGGCCAGGCGGTGTCGATGGTCTCGTACGAGTAGTTGGGCTCGTCGTCCACGACGCACTCGCTCCACGCGCTTGCGCCGTCGGCGTCGAAGAGCTCGCAGAGGATGATGCGGCGGTCCTTCATCTCGCCGGAGGAGATGCGGAACGGCTCGCGGAGCGTGAGGCGGATCTCGCGGAGGACGATGCGATCGAGCGTGAGCATGCGGGTCGGGTCCGGTGAGTGCGGGTCAGGCGGTGCGGCGCGTGAGCAGGTATGTGCCGCCGCCGGCGTCGGCGACGAACCCGCGCGCGTGATAGCCGCGCGCGAGGTAGTGCGAGAAGGCGCGGCGCGTGGCGAAGCGCCAGCGGCGCGCGCTCGCGATGTCCGCGGAGGCGAGGGCGGAGATGTCGCGAGGGACTCGCACGCCGACGCTTGGCGCGTCGACGAGTTCCCCCTCGTGCGCGTCCTCGCCCACGGCGAGCGGGAGCGCGTCGGGCAGCGTGCCGAGCGGTTCGGAGCCCTGCGCGGGGTCGATCGCCCAGGCGATCACGAATCGGTCGGTCGGCATGTCGCCCTGCAGCGGCGAGTTGGTCTCCTCGCCGTACATCGCGACGACGAACTCGTCGACGCGGGCGCGCAGGCGGTTGAGGTTGAGATGCGCGTTGCGCGCCACGAGGGGATCGTAGGTCCAGTACATGGTGGCGATCCCCATCGCGCGGCACTTGTCGCGCTGATAGTCCTTGAGCTGCTCGCCGAGGTGCATGCCCTGCGCGTCGGGGTGCACGGCGAGCATGTCGGACCAGTGGATGAGCTTGCCGTCCTTGAGGCCCGTGACGCCGAAGACGAAACCGAGCATCCGGCCGGAGTCGTCGAATGCGCCGGCGACGACGCCCCCCGTCTTCTGGACGACGAGGAGCATGGCGGCGGGGACTTTCTCGGTGAAGCCGCGGCCCCAGGTGAGCTCCTGGAGTTCGACGCATTGGGCGCGGTCGGCGTGGGACTCGAAATCGCGGATCTTCAACGAGGATGAAGGCTGTAGGATGGAGGACGAAAGATGAACAGCGGGCCGCGTCGCTGGGCACCCAGCTTCCTGCTAAACTACGACACATGAATGCACTGCGCGCCCTCCTGTTGCCGGTCCTGTGGCTGGTCTCGGCCGGGGGGCTCGTTGCCCAGGAGACCGTGCGGCGCGACTCCACGGTCACGCCGGCCCCGATCGTGATGCGGCGCGACTTCGCGGTGCTCGGGGCGGGCGCCGGGCTGGCGTTCCTGGCCCAGCGCGTCGACCTCCGCGTTCGCAACGAGGTCCGGTCGGCGGGGTGGCAGGAGAATGGGGCACTCCGCGCGATCGAACCCGTGGGGGATCTCTGGGGCGGCGCGGTCGCCGTGGGTGCAGGCTTCGCGCTCTGGGGCGGCGGGGTCTACGCGCGCAACGCGACGGTCGCCGCCACGGGGTTCCGCGCCATCGAGGCGATCACCGTCTCCGGCCAGATCACCGCCCTCCTCAAGGGGGCCATCGGCCGTGCCCGGCCGCGGGTCGATTCGACCGACGCCTGGAACGTGGAGTTCGGGCGCGGGTTCAGGGGCACCGACGGCGACTACAAGTCCATGCCCTCGGGACACACGACGGCCGCCTTCGCCTTCGCGGCCGCGGTGACCGGTGAGGTCGCGCTGCGGTCGCCGAAGCATGCGCGCCTCGTGGGCGTCACCACGTACGGCCTGGCCGGCATCACCGCCTATTCGCGGATGCACAGCAACGCGCACTGGCTGAGCGACGTCACCATGGGCGCCGCGATCGGCATGGCGAGCGGCTGGGCGGTCACGCGCTGGCATGCCACGCGGCCCGGCAACCGGGTCGACCAGATCTTCCTCGGCCGAGCGCTCTCGCCGATCATCACGCGGTCGCCGCATGGCGGCATGCTGGTGGGAGCGTCCGTCGCGTGGCGGTAGAGGGGATCTTCGTCACGGTCGAGCTCGAGGGCGATCTCGCGAAGCGGATCCACGCGCATCAGCTCGCGTTCGACCCGAAGATGGCGAACTATCTCCCGCCGCACGTCACGCTGATCGGCTCCTCGGGCGCTGGGCCGATCCCGGCGGACACACCGCTCGCAGAGCTGAAGGCGAAGATCGGCGCGGTGGCGGCGGCGACGCCCGCGATCACGCTGCGCTTCGGCCCGCCCGAACGGTTCGTGCAGCGCGAGATCGTCTCGCTGCCGCTCGACCCGCACGGCCCGATCCGCGCCCTGCACGAACGGCTGCGCAGCTGCGGGCTCACGTTCATGCAGGCGCGGTATCCGTTCACGCCGCACTGCACGATCAACATGTTCCCGACGTTGACGCCGGCGAATCTCAAGCGGCTGCTGGCGATCCGCGAGAGCGAGGAGTTCACGGTGCACACGCTGTTCGTGTATCACACGAGGGAGCCGCAGAAGCCGCGATTGCTGTTCAAGGTCGCCCTGCAAGGAGATCCTGCATGACTGCACCGGCGTTCGCGCTCCTGCTCGCCCTGTCGCTGCCCCTCACGTTGAGCGCACAGCAGAGCCTGCTGCGCCCATCGGACATCGACACGCTGCCGGCCAAGCCCGCCACCGCGCGCATCGCGTACGGTCCCGACTCGCTGCAGTTCGGCGATCTCCGTCTGCCGGGCACTCCGGGGCCGCACCCGGTGGTGATCGTGATCCACGGCGGCTGCTGGGTCTCGCGCTTCGCCAACATCCGGAACAGCACCGCCCTCGCCGATGCGCTCCGCGACGCGGGGTTCGCGACCTGGAACGTCGAGTACCGCCGCACCGACAGTCCCGGTGGCGGCTGGCCGAACACGTTCCTCGACGTCGCGCGCGCGACGGATCATCTCCGCGAGCTCGCCACGCGCTACGCGCTCGACCTCACGCGCACCATCGCCATCGGGCACTCGGCGGGCGGGCATCTCGCGCTCTGGCTCGCGGCCGCGGATCGCGTGCCGCCCACGAGCGAGATCGCGCGCACGGACCCGCTCAGGCTGCGCGGCGTCGTGGCGCTCGCGGGCATCGCCGACCTCGCTGATTTCCGCACCTACACGGCGAACATCTGCGGTGACGTGATCGACCCGCTCATGGGCGGCTCGCCGGAGCAGCAGCCCGCGCGGTACGCCGCGGGCTCACCGGTCGCGCTCTTCCCGCTCAGTGTGCCGCAGGTGCAGATCGTCGGCGCGCTCGATCGCGTGATGCCGGCGCGCGCGCGCGAAGCGCACGAGGCCGCCGCGCGCGCGAGCGGAAGCGCGTTCGAACTGATCGTGATCGAAGGGGCCGGACACCACGAGGTGATGTCGCCGCGGAGCTCGGCGTGGCCGGCGATCGAGCGCAGTGTACGGCGGTTGCTGGCGCCCTGACCGGCGATCGAGCGCCATGTGCGGCGATCGCCGACGCCGTGACCGCTGCGCTGTTCAGTCCGGCAGCGCCGGCGACTCCATGTCGACCGATGCGACGCGGCGGAGGAACTTCCCGATCGCTCCGAAGTAGGTCGCGGAGTCGGCACTGAACGCCCGGTCGTGCCCGCCGGTCATGGTGACGAACTCCTTGGGTGCCGGCGCGGCCTCGAAGAGCCGCTGCCCGAACTCGAACGGGATCACACCGTCGTCGCTCGCATGCAGGAAGAGCTTCGGCATCGCGATCGAATCGATCCGCTCCACCGACGCGAAGCGCTCGGTGGCGAGCAGCCGGACCGGCATCCACGGGTAGACCGAGGCGCCGACGTCGGGGACCGAGGTGAAGGACCCCTCGAGGATGAGCCCCGCCGCCTCGACGTTCGCCGCGAGGTGCGTGGCGACGCCGGAGCCGAGCGAGTGGCCGTAGATGATGATCCGCTGCGGGTCGATGCCCTTCACGCCCACCATCCAATCGTAGACGCTGCGCGCGTCGCGGTAGAGCGCCTCCTCGTCCATCGGACCGTCGTCGCTCGCGCCGTAGCCGCGGTAGTCGAAGCTCACGACCCCGACGCCCTGCGCGATGAGCGAGCGCGACCACTCCTGCCGCAGCGGGAGCGAGACGTTGCCGGCGTTGCCGTGATGCACGAGCACCCAGTAGCCGAGCGCGGTGGCGCTGTCGGCGGGCGGGATGAGCCAAGTGACGAGCTCGAGCGAATCGATCGAGCGCACGCGCGTGGCTTCCACACGCAGGTCGGCAGCGGGCGCGACCATTTCGCGGCCGCCGTAGAGCTCGGGATGATAGACGAACGAGCGTTCGCTGACCTTCATGTAGGCGACCGCGGCGAGGTAGCCGCCGATCGCGATCACGAGCGGGACGACGAGGAGCCAACGCCGCGAACGCGGTTCGCTCGAACGCGGTTCGCTCGAGCGCACGCGTTGGTGGAATCCGCTCATGGCGTCCGCTCCCCTGCGGTCACGCTCACTTCAACGCCTTCTGGATCGCCGCCTCGATGTCCTGATCGCCGCCGAGTCCGGTGTAGACGACCTTCCCGTTCTTGTCGAGCACGACGACATAACTCGTCGCCGGCACGTCGTAGTCGCCGACGGCATTGCCGCGGCGGTCGTAGAGATGGGTGAAGCCGAGCAGGTGCTCGGCGGTGTAGCGCCGCACGCGCTCGACCGACTGGTTCACGCTCACCGCCACGCCGATGAACGCGACCTTGCCGGCGTGCTTCTTCTGGGCGGCGGTGATCGCGGGCTCGAGCTCGCGGCAGTTGGCGCACCAGGTGGCCCAGAACTCGATCACCGCCGGTTTGCCGGCGAAGGCCGCCGCGAGCTGCGCCGGCTTGCCGTCGAGCGTCTCGAGTGCGGCATCGGGCGCCTTGGCGCCGATGTCGATGCCGAGCTGCGCCTCGAGCGCGCGCGGCGTGGTGCCGGCGAACGACGCGAGCGCGAAGGCGGCGAGCGTCAGGCGCGCGCAGCGGGTGGAGAGCGAACGGAACGTGATCATATCAGCAGCTTCCCCATCTCGATGAGATAGTACTCGGCCACGCCGAGCATGATGAATGCGAAGAGACGCTTGACCCAGAGCATCCAGGCGCCGGCGCGCGGGAGTCGCGAGACGGCACCGCTCGAGAGACCCACCAGCACGAGCAGGGCGCACATCCCGAGGGAGAACACGAAGAGATACACGAAACCGAGCCCGGCGCTCCCTGTGGTGCTCACCCAGGTGAGGACCGCCGCCATGACCGGCGCGCCACAGGGGGCGGCGACGAGCCCCGACATGGCCCCCATGATGAAGGCGCCGGCCGCGCGGCCCCCGGTGCCGGCCGTGGCGGCGCGCTGCATCACGCTCGCCGGGAGCTGGATCGGGATCACGTCGAGCATCGCGAGGGCGGCGAGCACGAGCAGGTTGGCCATGGCGAAGTAGAGCCACGGATTGGTGCTGATCGTGCCGAACATGGTGCCCGTGAGCCCGGCGATGAGCCCGAGTACGGAGTAGACGGTCGCGAGCCCGAGCACGTACGCCATCGTGAGGGCGAAGGTGCGCCACTTGGGCGGCTTGGTCTCACCGACCGTCTGCCCTCCGACGATCGCCGCTGTGATCGGGATCATCGGGTAGATGCAGGGCGTGAGGCTCGTCAGCACGCCCGCGAGGAAGACCAGCGGGATCGCGGTGAGGGGGCTCGTGCCGAGCTGGGAGGCGAGGTCGGTGAAATCCACGTTGCGGCGGGGTTGAGGCTGAACGCTGAAGGATGAAAGATGGCGCACCTGCGTCGTTCGCGGGCGACGGGGAGCGGCTCCACCCCCTCGCGCGAAACCGGACCGGGGGGCGGATCGTCCTCCCAGCGACCCCGCCACGGAGCCCCGCCATGCTCGATCGCATCCGCTTGATCTATCCCGCGCTCACGAGCACCCTCGCCTATTCGTGGGCTCCGCTGACCGTCGCGCTGACTGCGATCGCGGTGCTGTCCATCTGGAATCAGGCGCCGGGACGTTAGCTTTACGGGGTGAATGCAGCGGGGTGAACGCGGACGGCCTTCGGGCGCGGTCCTTCACCCCATTCGTACATCCTCGACCCCGCTCCCGTGGCTCCGCAGTTCATCTACGTAATGAAGGGGCTGAAGAAGGTCATCCCCCCTTCCCGCATCATCCTCGACGACATCTGGCTCTCGTTCTATCCCGGTGCGAAGATTGGCGTGCTCGGTCCGAACGGCGCGGGCAAGTCGTCGCTGCTCAAGATCATGGCGGGAGTCGATCAGGACTTCCAGGGTGAGGCCTGGGCCCACAAGGGCACCAAGATCGGCTACCTCCCGCAGGAGCCGAAACTCGACGAGACCCTCGACGTGCGCGGCAACGTGGAGCTCGCGGTCGCGGCGCAGCGCAAGCTGCTGACGCGCTACGAGGAGATCTCGCACCGGTTCGCCGAGCCGATGACCGACGACGAGATGACCAAGCTCATCGACGAGCAGGCGAAGGTGCAGGAGCAGATCGACGCGCACGACCTCTGGAACCTCGACAACAAGATCGAGGTCGCGATGGACGCGCTGCGCCTGCCTCCCGCAGACGCGGGCGTGAAGAACCTCTCCGGCGGCGAGCGCCGCCGCGTCGCGCTCTGCCGCGTGCTGCTCGAGGAGCCGGACATGCTGCTCCTCGACGAACCGACCAACCACCTCGACGCCGAGTCGGTGGCGTGGCTCGAGCACTTCCTCGAGACCTTCCCGGGCACCGTCGTCGCGATCACGCACGACCGGTACTTCCTCGACAACGTGGCCAAGTGGATCCTCGAGCTGGACCGCGGCCGCGGCGTACCGTACGAGGGCAACTACTCCGGCTGGCTCGACCAGAAGGCCACGCGGCTCAAGCAGGAGGAGAAGATCGCCTCGGCGCGTCAGCGGTCGCTCACCCGTGAGCTCGAGTGGGTGCGGATGGCGCCGCGCGCGCGGCAGGCCAAGAGCAAGGCGCGTCTGCAGAACTATGAGCAGATGGTGGGCGAGGAACAGCAGGAGAAGATCGCGTCGAACGAGATCATCATCCCGCCGGCGCCGCGCCTCGGCAACGACGTCGTGATCGCGAAGAAGCTCAGCAAGGGCTTCGGCGACCGTTTGCTGATCGACAAGCTCGACTTCTCGTTGCCGCGCGGCGGGATCGTCGGCGTGATCGGCCCCAACGGCGCCGGCAAGTCGACGCTCTTCCGCATGATCACGGGGCAGGAGCAGCCCGACTCCGGTGAGCTCAAGGTCGGCGAGACCGTGCAGCTCGCGTACGTCGACCAGTCGCGCACGCTCGATCCCAACAAGACCGCGTGGGAGGAGATCAGCGGCGGGAACGAGTCGATCATGGTCGGCAAGAAGGAGATGAACACGCGCGCGTATCTCTCGACATTCAACTTCAAGGGCACCGACCAGCAGAAGAAGGTCGGGATCCTCTCGGGCGGCGAGCGCAATCGCCTGCATCTCGCCAAGACCGTGTTGAGCGGCGGCAATCTCCTGCTCCTCGACGAGCCGACCAACGACCTCGACGTCGACACGCTGCGCGCGCTCGAGGAAGCGCTGGTGGACTACTCCGGCTGCGCGGTGGTGATCTCGCATGACCGGTGGTTCCTCGACCGGCTCGCGACGCACATCCTGGCGTTCGAAGGGGACTCGGAGGTGGTGTGGTTCGAGGGGAACTACGGGCAGTACATCGAGGACCTGCGGCGGAGAAAGGGTGCGGATGCGGACCAGCCGCATCGGATCAAGTTCAAGCCGTTGGTTCGGTGAGGGGATGAAGGCTGAAGGATGAATGGGGGGCGGCCGTTCGGCCGCCCCTATTTCATTTCCGCCGGACGCCCTGGGGACCTTCCCTTGCGACGGTGGGTATCGGCAATGTTCCTCCCGTTCCCACCGTGAGGTCTCGTGCTCCAGTGTTGCGGACGTTTCCTGCAGTCCCT
The DNA here is from genome assembly GCA_043748515.1 of Gemmatimonadota bacterium. Classification (GTDB taxonomy): domain Bacteria; phylum Gemmatimonadota; class Gemmatimonadetes; order Gemmatimonadales; family Gemmatimonadaceae; genus Pseudogemmatithrix. Next base: position 8,171 of record JAYTNC010000177.1, read on the forward strand.
CGGTCTTGCCGCGTATTGTGTGGCGGTCAGCGCTTCCGATCTCACCGCACAGGGCACGATCCGCGGCGTCGTGAACGACTCGCTCGTCGCGAACGGACCGCTCGCGGGGGCGACGGTGATCCTGCAGGGGGCGCCGAACACCGCCGTCACCGATCGCAGCGGACGCTTCGTGATGCGCGACGTGCCGGCCGGCACCTTCGCCATCGGATTCTTCCACCCGGTGCTCGATTCGCTCGAGGCGACGGCGCCGCTGCGCAGGGTCGAGGTGATGAACGGCGAGACGACGATCGTCACGCTCGGGGTGCCGAGTGCGAACACGCTGAGTCTTGCGTTCTGCGGCCGTGATCTCGAACCGGCGTCGGCGGTCGTCTACGGCGTCGTGCGCGACGCGGAGCAGGGCGCGCCGATGCCGGGCGCGGTGGTGCGCGCGCACTGGTTCCAGATGGCGCTCATCGGAGGGATCACGATCGAATCACGGCGTGTGGAGTCCGACACGGCGAAGGCCGGCGGCCGCTTCGTGATCTGTGGCGTGCCCAACGACATCGCGCTCACGCTCTCGTCGACCGCCGACGGGCAGGCGACCGGCGACCTCACGCTCGCGCTCGACCATCTCGCGATCGGCCGGCGCGACCTGATGATCAGCCGCACCGACACCGCGTCACGCGTGGCACCGCCGCTCGCGAGCGGTGACACCCTGCCGTGGCGCAGACCGCCAGGTGGGGCGCGGCTCCGCGTGAGCGTGACCACCGCGCAGGGCCGTCCGGTCGAGGGCGCGACGGTCGGCGTGCGCGAGTCGAGTGCGAACGGGGTCACCGACGCGACGGGACGCGTGCGTCTTGCGGGCATTCCCGCCGGCTCGCAGACGCTCGTCGTGCGCCGACCGGGGTCGGAACCGGTCACGCGGATCGTCTCGCTGCGCCGAGGGACCGAGAACGAGATCACGGTCGAGATCGGTCGCGGCATCACGCTGCTTCCGACCGTCGCGGTCACCGGTCAACGCCGCAGCCAACTCGAGTCCGACATCCGCCGCCGGCAGATGCTCGGCTTCGGCAAGATCTTCAACGCCAAGCAGCTCGAGGGTGCCAGGCGCGGTCTCGCCTTCTGGGCGACGCTTCCCGGAGTGACCATCATGCAGGACGGCATGGACGCGATGCCGCTCATGCGGAACAGTCGTGGCGCACCCTGCATGCCGAATGTCTGGGTCGACGGCGCGCTCCAATACAACGTCGCGGCCTGGGAGCTGCGCACCTACCTGATGGGCGCGCGCTGGATGGAGGTCTATCCGAGCTCCGCGAACCGGCCGCCGGAGTTCACGTCGTCCACGGACTGCGGCGCGTTGGTGGTGTGGACGAGCTGAGTCCTTGATGAAGGCTCAAGGATGAAAGAGGGGCGCCCGTTCGGGCGCCCCTTCCGCACGCCTGTCATCTGCAGTTCGTTCAGTGCTTGTGCACAACCCTCATGCTGCCGTCCGCGATCCCGATGTGATGCACGGTGTGATGATCACCGAGCGACAGGATGCCGACGAAGCCGATCGCACGCAGGCGCGTGACCATCTTCGCGTCGGTCGCGTTCACCGCGCGCACGGTCACGCGTGCTCCCTCGGGAGACTCGACGGCGCTCCACGTGAAGCCATCGGCCGGCGCGATCGTCGCGCCATGCGACATCGTCATCCGCCGGATCGCGTCCCGCGTGCGGCCGGTGCCGCTCACGTGGAAGATCGCACCGCTCGCCACGTCCTCGACCCGCACCGCCGAGCGCATCGTGACGTCGTCCATATCGATCAGGTGCTGCCGCAGCGCCTCGAGGTCGACCTTCGACCAGTCGGTGCGCGGGTCGGCGTCGAGGATCCGCACGACCTCGGCGATGGTCGCGAAGGCCTCCTGGCCGGCGCGCGTCGGCTTGGCACGCTGCGCGGCGGTGGCCGAGTCGTACGACATGCCGGGTGTGTGCACGTGCGCCTGCGCCTGCGCGCCAGCACCGAACGTCATGAGCAACAGCATGGGTGACAGCCTGCGCGACAGCCTGCGCGACAGGCTGCGCGACAGGCTGAACGCGGCAGCGACGAACGGACGGATCGGCATGATCTGCTCCGAGAGCGGATAGAGTTCCCTCCTGAAGATACACACCCGGGATACGAACCCCCGGAGCCCGCCTCGCGCCACGCCCGCGGACGCGCTACGATTGCGCGGTCACCGAACGCCCCTCTCCGGATAAACAGATGCGATTCGCACGCCACGCCCGCGCGGCTCTCCTTTCGGCCGCTCTTCTCCCGAGCGCCCTGCTCGCACAACGCCGCCCTGCCGCCGCGCCCGCCGGCTTCACGCTCGACCAGATCATGAGCGCGCCCTTCCCGACCAACCTGACCGCGGCGGCGACGGGCGAGAAGCTCGCGTGGACGCTCAACGAGCGTGGCCTGCGCAATGTCTGGGTCGCCGAGGGGCCGGCCTTCGCCGCGCGGCGCCTCACCAGCTACGAGAGCGACGACGCGCAGGAGCTCAATGCCGTCCAGATCTCCCCCGATGGCAAATGGGTCATCTACATGCGCGGCGGCGACTTCGGCTCCAACTGGGACGACGCGTTGCCGGTGAATCCCACCGGCATGCCCAACCCGGTGAAGGTCGAGATCTGGACGGTGCCCTTCACGGGCGGCACGCCGGTCTCGCTCGGTGAGGGGGTGAACCCGATGATCTCGCCGCGCAGCGACGTGGTGGTGTTCGAGCGCGCGCGGCAGCTGTGGTCGATCGCGATCGACGGCTCGTCGCCGGCGAAGAAGCTCTTCGACCAGCGCGGCAGCGCGGGCGACGCGCAGTTCTCGCCCGACGGCTCGCGCCTCGCGTTCGTGAGCGGGCGCGGCGACCATGCCTTCATCGGCATCTTCACCGACGAAGCCACGCCCATCCTGTACGTGGCGCCGAGCACCGATCGCGACGGGTCGCCGCGCTGGTCCGGCGATGGCAGGCAGATCGCATTCGTGCGCCGTCCCGGCGCGGGTGGCGCGGTGGTGAACTCGCTCGAGATCCAGCCCGCCCCGTGGAGCATCTGGATCGCCGACGCCACGACCGGCGAAGCGAAGCAACGCTGGGCGAGCGAGGTCTCGCTGCGCGGGAGCGTCCCCAGTACGCACGGCGGCACCAACCTGCACTGGGCCGCGGGTGACCGCATCGTCTTCATGAGCATGCGGGACAACTGGTCGCACCTGTACTCGATGACCGCGCGCGGAGCCGACGCCCCGATGCTGCTCACGCCGGGCGACCACATGGCGGAATACGTCACGCTCTCGAGCGACGGCCGGTTCGCGCTCTACACCGGGAACCTCGGCAGCACGCCCGGCGACATCGATCGCCGACACCTGGTGCGCGCGCCGGTCGACCGCGCCGCTCCCGAGGTGCTCACGCCGGGCACCGGTCTCGAATGGACGCCGGTCTCGATGAGCACCGGCCGCATCGCCGCGATCGGCGGCACGGCGCAGAAGCCGCCCGTGCCGTTCGTGCTCGAAGCCACCGGCGACACGCGCGCAGCCGCGAACACGCCGCGCCGCTGGCTCGGCGAGTCACAAGTGCCGGCCGACTTCCCTACGGCGAAGCTCGTCGTGCCCAAGCAGGTGATCTACAAGGCCGCCGATGGCACCACCGTGTACGCGCAGCTCTTCGAACCGTCCACCGGCGGCACCGCGCGCAAGCCGGCGATCGTCTACGTGCATGGCGGTCCGCCACGGCAGATGCTGCTCGGCTGGCACTACGGCGACTACTACTGGAACGCCTACGCGCAGAATCAATACCTGGCCAACCGCGGCTTCGTGGTGCTCTCGATCAACTACCGTCTCGGCATCGGCTACGGCCACGACTTCCAGCGTCCGCCGCGCGCCGGCATCGCGGGCGCGAGCGAGTATCTCGACGTGAGGGCCGCCGGCGAATGGCTGCGCGCGCAGGCCGGCGTGGATCCCGCGCGCATCGGCATCTACGGCGGCAGTTACGGCGGCTACCTCACCGCGCTCGCGCTCGGCCGCGACTCCGACCTCTTCTCGGCCGGCGTCGACGTCCATGGAGTGCACGACATGACGAGCGATGCCGGCAACCGCTTCGGCGCGAATACATGGAGGTTCGAGCGGCCCGCGAGCGAGGTCGAGTCGCTCGCGCGGATCGCGTGGCAGTCGTCGCCGGTGAGTTCGGTGCTCACGTGGCGATCGCCGGTGCTCTTCATCCATGCCGACGACGACCGCAACGTGCGCTTCGCGCAGACCGTCGATCTCGTCCAGCGCCTGAAGGCGCAGCAGGTCGAGCTCGAGGAGATCACGATCGTCGACGACACGCATCACTTCATGCGTCACGCGAACCAGAGGCGCGTGAACGCCGCGATCGCCGAATATCTCGAGCGGAAGCTGAAACCGGCGATGTAGGCCCCGGGAAGACGATCTTCGGGTGTGTGCGAGCGATCTCGAGCAGACGCAGCGCAGCACCCTCCGGGGCACGTCGTCCCGCTTCCCACGCTTGCACGAGCTTGGTGCTCACGTTCAGATACAGCGCGAACACGGACTGTGAGGCGTTCAGTTCCGCGCGAAGCGCCTTGACCTTCTTCGCCGTCATGGGCGCTGGCGGGTCGGGCAGCACGGTGGTGCGGAGTTCGCGCTTACCCTGAGCGTGCTCGAGGGCCTGCTGCATCGACTCCATCAGCGCGTCGAACGTCGCCTTCTTCATCGTCGCCATTGCCTCCTCCTCCGACTCTCGTCGCTCACCGTTCCCATTCCCGGTGGATCGCGTCGGCGAATGCGCGCATCGTGCGCTTTCCAGCCACGCTGAGGGTGTCGCCCTCGTTCTTTTCGTACACGAACACCAGATAGATCACTTGTTGCGCCGGGAGGAACAGATACAGCACGCGCGCGCCACTCCGTTTCCCCTTTCCACGAAATGCGGACGCGATCCGGATCTTGCGCATGCCGCCGGTGCCTGGATCGAGTGCGCCGGACTCGGGGTGCGCATCGAGTAGCTCCTGCAGCTTCCGCACTGCATCTTCGAGACTCTGTCGGACCACCCGTTCGGTGAACACCGGGGTCTCGATGAAGAAGAGGTGCACATGAACTCCCCTTCCAGCCGGAAGATATATGCTACAATGTAGTACAGTCAAGCCGGAGCGCCGGAGTGCGCTCCTGAGCGCAGGATCGGCTATCCGTTCCTGGTCGCGACATCGCGTCATTGCGCGCGGCGTCGTTCTCCTGCGCGGATCGAGCTGTCTGGTGGGCGCGGCCCTTGCACTTTCCTCGACGACATCGACCGCGCAAGCGCCGCAGACCCAGGTCGTGATGCTCGGCACCGGCACCCCCAACGCCGACCCCGATCGCAGCGGCCCCGCGGTGAGCGTCGTGCGCAACGGCCGCTCGTATCTCGTCGACGCCGGTCCCGGCATCGTCCGGCGCGCGGCGGCCGCGTCGCGCGCCGGCATCACGGCGCTCGAGCCGCAGAACCTCAACGTGCTCTTCCTTACGCACCTGCATTCCGATCACACGATCGGATTGCCTGACGTGATCCTCAGCGCCTGGGTGCTCGAGCGCTCCGTTCCGCTCGAGCTCTACGGTCCGCCGGGCACGAGGGAGATGGTGAACCACCTGCTCGCGGCGTACTCCGCCGACATCCGTAACCGCGTCGATGGACTCGAGCCGGCGAACGAGACGGGCTACAAGGTGAACGTGCACGAGATCAGGGCGGGCACGGTCTTCGACGACGGCAACGTGAAGGTCACCGCCTTCGCCGTGCCGCACGGCGACTGGGAGGTGGCGTTCGGATATCGTTTCGACTCCGCCGACCGCTCGATCGTGATCTCGGGCGACACGCGCCCGACCGATGCGGTGGTGACGGCCTGCAACGGCTGCGACCTGCTCGTCCATGAGGTCTACTCGGCGGAGCGATTCAAGACGCGCCCGCCGGAGTGGCAGCGGTACCACGCGCGCGCGCACACGGGCACCGACGAACTCGCGCTGATCGCGACGCGGGCGCGGCCGCGGCAGCTCGTGCTGTACCATCAGTTGTATTGGGGCACCGACGACGCGGGGCTTATCGCGGAGATGGCGCGGGCGGGATACGCGCGCGGAGTCGTGTCGGCGCGGGATCTCGGGGTGTATTGAACGCGCGATGAAGGCTGAAGGATGGAGGGAGGCCGCCCGTGCGGGCGGCCTTCGCTGCGTTGGGGCTCGACGCATCCCACCTCACATCATTCCTCTCTTCTCTATCGCCGCTTGCCCGAGATGATCGCGTAGTCGAGGCGGCCGCCGCGGCCGGCGCCGGCGATGCCGACGCCCGTCGCCAAGGCGCGCCATCCGCCGGACTGTGGGCGCATCGCCCAGCGGAGCGACGAGCGGAAGGCGAAGCGGGAGAAGCCGCCGAGGACGTCGGCGCCGCAGCGCACGAGACGCTCGAGGCTCCAGCCCGCGTCGGCGAGCACCGGCTCCACGTCCTGCGCCGACCAGAGATTCGCGTGGGGGATGCCGGCGCGCTGCGCGACGGCGGTGACGCTGCGGCTCCCGCGTTCGCGGTAGGGGATCAGCAGGTCGGCCATGCCGAGCCGCGTGCCCGGGGCGACTCCGGCGGCGACGCGCCGAAGCCATTGCGCGCGCGTGTCGAAGTGATAGGCCGCGTCGACGCAGACCACCGCCGTCACGCCGGGGAAGTCGCGCGCGACCTCGAGGGTCTCGGCG
>JAYTNC010000178.1:0-5255 GCA_043748515.1 Gemmatimonadota bacterium
CGAGGGCGAGGCGTATCTCGCGAAGGACTTCCCGCTGCTCGACCAGATCAGGGCGGCGCGGGTCGTGAGGGTGTATCCCTTAGGATGAAGGATGAAGGATGAAAGATGAAAGATGAAAGAGAGGCCCGGGCGCGCTGAGCGGCCGGGCCTCTCCTTCATCTCGACCCGCCGCGATCAGCGCGCGCGGGACTTGTTCGCTGCGCCGGACTTCTTCGCAGCCCCCGCCTTGCCGCGCGTCGCACTCTTCCGCGCCGCGTCCGCATTCTTTCGCGTGGTGTGGCTCGAGCCGTAGCGCTCCTTCTGCTTGTCGCGCTCCCGCCGCGCGAGCGCCCTCTTCCGCTTGGCCGCACGTACCCGCTTCTCGTAGTCCGCCTTGGGCTCCATGATCGAGCCGCGGCACTTCTTCGTGCCGCAGAGGCAGAGATACTGCGACTCCTCCTTGTCCGACTCGTCGCCGCTGCGCTCGTAGGCGTAGTCGTAGTGCAGCTCCTCACCCTTCTTGATGTCGCGGAGCGCGAAGATGTACACGCGGCCCTTCTCGACCTCGGATTCGCAGTTGGGGTCGCAGGAGTGATTGATGTAGCGCGACTCGTTGCCGTCGCGCGTGGCGTCGATCACGGTGCGACTGGTCACGCTGAAGAGGAAGGTGTGGTGCTCCTCCATGGAGTCGTCGTCGTAGCGCGCATCGGCGACGGGGTGCGGGATGCGCTCCCCGACGTACTCGATGAGGCGTTCACCCTTCTTGATGGGGCGGATGGCGAATGCGCCCTTGCCGGCGATGGCAGAGTCGCGGATCTCGAATGCGAGTGGCTTGGTCATATCGAGTGAATCTAATCGGTCATCGGCGATGATTCAGTGGCCGCCGTGCGGGGCTCACCGGAGGATCGGGACCCCGATCTCGAGACCGACGTACCAGTTGCGTCCCGGCGCCGGTTCGAGCACACGACCGCCGAAGCCGTTGAGCGTGACGGCACCGACGTAGCGCTCATCGAGCGCGTTCTGCAGCGCGACGAACGGCTCCACCGAGCGACCCATGACGGTGCCACGCCACGAGGCGCGCACGTTGAGCTGTCCCTGCCCCCAGTCCGGCACCGCGACGGTGTTCGCATCGTTGCCCCACGCGGCTCCCTGCTTCGTCTGCTCCACGTCGAGCACGAAGCCGCGCGCCGTCCCCTGCACCGCGACGCGCCAAGTGTGCCCCGGGATGCCCGCCATCAGGTTGCCGTCGAGCGTGTCGCGAGCGGGGGCAGGCAGCGAGGCCGACGGCACGCGATACTCGACGAACCGGTGGTCGGCGCGCGTGTAGGCCCCGCGCGCGGTGAGCCAGGGCGTCACCGATGCGACGAGACCGAGCTCCACCCCGCGGCTCCGCGTGCGGCCCGCGTTGCGGAAGAAGGCGCGCCCCGCCGTCTCGAGGTACTGCACGATCGCCTCGCCCGTGCGCGACTCGAAGAACGCGAGCTCGTAGCTCAGGCGTTCACCCAAGCGCCCGCGCGCGCCGATCTCCGCCGATGCGATGCGCTGCGGGCCGAGCGCGTCGTTGAATCCGCCGAGCCCGTCCTGCCGCGCGTTGAGCTCGGTCGTGGTCGGCGTCTCGAACGCGGTGCCGACGTTCGCGTACGGACTGAAGCCGGGCGCCAGTTGCCAGACGGCGCCGACATGGCCGCTCGCCGCCGTCATCACGCGCTCGCCGCTGTCATCGTCACCATCGCCGGAGAACTTGTCGTCCACGCGGAACGAGAGGCGGTCCCACCGCGCGCCCACGCTCAAGGCGACCTTCGGCGCCGGCGAAAGCTGCAGCTGCGCCGACGGACCGACGCTCACCACGGTCTCCCCCTGGAACAGAAAGACGCTATCGGTCGGCGACACGACCAGCCCGCCCGTCGTGCGCTGGTTGCGGCGCACATCATATGAACGCTGCAGGTCGAGGCCGAACGAGAGCCGCGGGTCCCACGCGCGATCGAGCGCGCGCGATGCGTCGAGGCGCACGCCCGTCACGCGCCGGTCGATGGTGTTGCGCACGCCGTTGGTCGGGCCCGCCGGCGCCGGCGGCGCCGTGGCGAGCGGATTGTCGATGAAACGCCGCTGTCCGAACACGCTCGCGCTCCACGTGAGCGGACCGTCGTCCCGGTGAGCGCGGAACGAGAGATAGCGCTGCGAGACCGCGCGCTGCGCGCCGCGCCGCGTGTTGTTGAGCGCCGCCGTATCGGGATTCACCGCGTATTCGGCCGCCGTGAGTGCGCCGGGATTGAGCGCGTGCGGCGTCTCGGCGACGCCGGCGCGCCACGAGAGCGTGACGCGATCGTTCAACGCCTGATCGAGCGCGCCGCCCAGCTGACGGATGTCGGCGGAGCTGTACTGCCGGAACCCGTCGACGGTGGTGCGCGAGGCCGATACCGCGCCGAGCAGCGAACCGGCGCGCCCGCTCGCGCGGAGCTGGAGCTTGTTCAAGCCGAACGACCCCGAGGTCGCGCGCACACTCGCTCCGAGCCGGTCGGGCGCGGTGAGATCGGAGGTGAACGAGAGCACGCCACCCGAGCCGTTGCCATGCAGCGACGAGGCCGCGCCGCGCAGCACCTCGACGCGTCCGATCGCCGCGAGATCGACGTTGGTGAGCTGGCTCTGACCGTCGGGCAACGACTGGGGAATGCCGTCGAGCAGCACCTTCACGCCGCGCAGCCCGAAGTTCGCGCGGCTACCAGCGCCGCGGATGCTGAGCCGCTGGTCGAGCGCGTAGTTGTAGCGGTTGGAGACGACGACGCCCGGGAGATTCGAGACGGCCTCGTCGAGACCGAGCGTCGCCTGCCCGCGGCGCAACGCGCCGGCATCGAGCGTGCTCACCGCCCAGGGCACGCGGTCGGCGGGCACGGGGGTGCGCGCCGCCTCCACGCGCACGGCGCGCAACGTGCGGCCCGAGTCGGCGCGGGCGGAGTCGGGACGTGCCTGCGCGGAAAGCGTACCGTACGGGGCGGCAAGCGAGACGGCGAGCGAGCCCGCGGGCGAGACGGCAAGCGAAGCGAGCAGGATCAGTGCGGAGCGGGCGATCGGCATCCCCAACGATAGTCGCCGCCTTTGCGACGCGGCACTGTCGGCGGTGTGCGTCAGCGCCGAGCTGACGTCAGCCGAGCGCGCGTCACCGCCGCGCGGGCGGCGACGTGCGCAACACTCCGAGGAGCCAACTCGCGAGGCGCCCCAGCAGTGTCGCGCTGCGCCGCTCGGCGCGCGCGGTCTGCCGCACGACTTGGCGCCAGGCGGTGCGCATCACCTCGGCGTCATGGAAGCGCTCCTGCGGATCGGCCGCGAGCGCGCGACGCAGCCAGCCGGCGAGCGGCTCGGTGAACTCCCCGAGATCGACGCGTCCGGCGAGCTGGGCGGCGAGGATCGCGCGTCCGTCACCGCCTACGAACGGCGAGCGGCCCATGAGCGCGTAGTAGACGATCGCCCCGACGGCGAAGAGGTCGGTCGCCGCGCCCTGCTCCTCGCCGAGCAGCTGCTCGGGCGCTGCGAATGCGGGCGTACCCGACGACCCCGCGGTCCGCGCGCCCAGCGCGTGGGCGATGCCGAAGTCGGCGATGCGCCAGCGGCGGTAGCGGTCGATCAGGATGTTCTCGGGTTTGAGATCGCGATGGATGATCCCGTTCGCGTGCGCGACCGCGAGCCCGTCGAGCACCGACTCCACCTGCGGCGCGATCTCGGCGAACCGCAGCGGTCCGGAGCGCTTCACGAGGTCGGCGACGGAGCCTTCCTCCTCGAGCTCCATGATGTACCAGTTCACGTCGCCCTTCGAATCCCACGCGAAGATCGGGACGATCGCCGGATGCTGGAGCTGTGCCGCGAGCTGCGCCTCGCGACGGAAGCGACCCACCGCCGATGCGTTTCGTGCGACCGTCGGGTGGAGCATCTTGAGCGCGACCTCACGCTCGAGCGAGAGGTCGCGCACGCGCCAGACGGAGCCGTAGGTGCCGGCACCGAGCGGCGCGAGCACCTCGTAGTCGTCGCCGGTCGCCCAGCGGAGGCGATCCTCCTCGGAGAGCGCGGTGTGCTCGCCGCTCGCCTGCTCCGTGCCCGGGAAGGCCAACGCCGACGTGCCGGAGATGCGCTCGATGCGGCGCAGCATGCCGGCGAGGCTCGAGAAGCGCTCGCCCGGCGATTTCGCGAGCATCTGGTCGACGAGCTCCGCGACGGTGGACGGACAGTCGGGACGCGCCAGACGGATCGGCGGGAGGACGTCGCCGCTCGGGGCCTCTCCCGTGAGCAGCGCATACGCGATCGCGCCGAGCTGCCACTGGTCCGTGGCCTGCGACGGCACCCAACCACCCTGCCACTCGGGCGCCTGCGGGGTCCAGCGCTTGTCGGGCGTCACGCCGGTGGGAATCTCATCGCGCGGCACGGCCCACTGCCAGCCGAGCATCCAGACGCGACCGGTCGGCGTGAAGTAGGTCGCGTCGAGCGCGATCGCGCCATGCACGCTGCCCGAGTCGTGCAGGTACGCGAGCGACGAGCCGATCGACCGGATGATGCGCAGCGCGAAGGGCACCGTCTCGGCGCCGCTGCGGCGCAGCCGCTCGCCGATCGTCTCGCCGGTGATCCACCGGCGCAGGTACCCCGGGCCACGCGGGCTTCCCGGCGACTGCTGCCAGAAGTGATACGTGGTCGGGATCATCGGATGGCTGCGATGCGCGAGCTGCCGTGCTTCGCGGAAGAGCCAGGCGTGATGCGACGGATCGGGCGCGGTCACGAGCGCGAGCGAACGCCCGAGCGCGTCGCGGATCTCCTGCGCGTGCCGGTAGGGCGTGTAGACCCCGCTGCTCCCCCACCGCCAGTCGGGCGGCAATGCCCAGCCGTCCAGATGGGGCGGGATGCCCGTGGACGGGCGATTCGGGCCGCTGAGCTCGGGGTTGTGCATCGAATTTGGAAGATACTCAGCGCGACGCGGGCGAGGCCAGCCGCACACGCAGCACGGTCCCGCGCCCCGGTGCGCTCTCGGCGACGATCGTGCCGCCCCAGCCATCGATCAACCGGCGGCTGATCGCGAGCCCGAGACCGCTGCCACTCGTTCGCGTGGAGAAATGCGGCTCGAAGATCCGGTCGAGCAGGTGCGGCGGGATCCCTTCGCCGTCGTCCGTCACCGTGAGCAACACGCCACCGTCGGGCGCGGCCTCGACCGTGAGCGTGATCCGCCGGGCCCGCGCGAACCGCGCGTTCTCCAGGAGATTGAGCAGCACCTCGCGCAGTTCGCGGTCGCGAGCGGCCGC
>JAYTNC010000179.1:0-7701 GCA_043748515.1 Gemmatimonadota bacterium
CGCTGCCCAGGAGGAGCAGCGCGAGCGGGAGGAACGGATGTCGCATGAGCCTCTGGTACCCCGGTCGCGGGGGAGGGGCGTCGCCCCGACAGCTCACCCCGCGGCGGCGCGGAGGGCCTGGGCGAACTCTGGAGCGGTCTGGTAACGGTCCTCGGGCGCGCGCGCCATCGCCTTCAACAGCACGGTGTCCACGGCCTCGGGCAACTCGGGACGACGAGTGCGCGCCGGGATCGGATCGAGCCGCAGGCGCGCGATCATCATCTCCTGCTGGTTCTTCCCCTCGAACGGCAGCTTGCCCGTCAGCATCTCGTACGTCATGAGCGCGAGCGAATAGATGTCGGTGCGCGAGTCGAGCGGCTTGCCGCGCAACTGCTCGGGGCTCATGAACTCGGGCGTGCCGAGGATGATCCCCGTGGCGGTGAGCTTCTGCAGTTCACCGCCGGCCTTCCGTTCCTTGGCGAGTCCGAAGTCCATCACGACCGCATACTCCACGCCGTCGGCGCGCTTGCAGATCATGATGTTCTCGGGCTTCAGGTCGCGATGGATGATCGTCATCAGATGCGCGACGTGCAGTCCGGCGGCGATCTCGCCGATGAACTTCACCGCGTCGGCCATTGTCGTCTTGCCGACGCGATAGTTGCGGTCGCTGAGGATCTCGCCCTCGACGTACGGCATCACCACGTACACGAGCCCGTCCTCGGTCTCGCCCATGCGCATGATGTGGCAGACGTTCGGATGCGCGAGCCGGATGCCGAGCGCGGCCTCGCGGCGGAGGCGCGCCATCGCATTCTCGTCCTTGGAGAGCGAGGGCGAGAGGATCTTGATCGCGTAGCGCTCCTGCGTCGCGACGTCGTGCGCGAGATAGACGTACGACATGCCGCCCTCGCCGACCTTGCGCACCACGTGATAACGGCGGTCGAGGACCTTGCCCGCCATGTTCGCGTGGCTCGAGGCGGCGCCGGACTTGGCGGCCTCGTTCGCGCGGAACGACGTCGAGCGCACCGCGGTGCCGCCCGCCTTCGCGGGGGCCGCCGGCTCGGCAGGCGCCGCCGCGGGCGCACCCGGCTGGAACACGCCCAGCTTCGAGCCGTCTCTCGTGCAGAAGCGCGCCTCGGCGCCGTACATCGTCCCGCAGGTCGGGCAGCGCATGCTCACGCGGGCACCCCTCCGTCGCCGATCAGCGCACTGAGTCCGTCCCACTCGATGTTGCCGCCGCTCAGCACGCAGACGGTGCGCCCCTCGGGCTTCACGCGCCCCTCGAGCAGCGCCGCGACCGTGATCGCGCCGCTCGGCTCCGCGACCAGCTTCAGGCGGTCGAGCAGCAGCTGCATCGCGCAGGGGAGTCCGCCGTCGGGCACGGTCACCACGTCGTCGAGATAGCGACTGAGATGCGCGTAGTTGCGCGTGCCGATGCGCACTGCGAGCAGTCCGTCGGCGAGACCGCTCGGGTTCGCGGGGATCGTCACCGGCTCACCGGCGGCGCGCGCCTTCGTGAACTTGGGCGAGCCCTCGGGCTCCACGCCGATCACGCGCGCCTTGGGCGCCATCAGCTTGATCGCCGACGCCACGCCCGAGCTCAGTCCGCCGCCACCGATCGACACGAGCACCGTGTCGACGTCCGGCAGGTCCTCGCAGATCTCGACGCCGAGCGTCCCCTGCCCCGCGATGATCGTCGCGTCGTCGAAGGGCGGGACCATCGTGAGACCCTCGACCTCCTGGATCGCGAGTGCCTTCGCCATGCGTTCCGCGGTCGTCACGCCTTCGTAGTAGCAGCGGGCACCGAGTCGCACCGCGCCGTCCTTCTTGGCGCGCGGGACCGTGGTGGGCATCACGATGGTGGCCTTGATGCCGAAGAGCTTGGCCGCGAGCGCGACCGCCTGACCGTGATTGCCCGAGCTCGCGGTGATCACGCCGCGCGCGCGCGCGTCGGGCGAGAGACCGGCGATGAACGTGTAGGCGCCGCGGAACTTGAACGCACCGCCGCGCTGCAACATCTCGGGCTTCACGTACACCGGCGTGCCGAATCGCTCGCTGAGTGCGTCGAAGCCAAGCAACGGCGTGCGCACCGCGACGCCCTTCAGCACGCGCTGGGCCGCCCGCAGGTCGTCGAGCGTGATGAGCCCGGTGTCAGGACGAACGGCGGCGGAGGTCACGGTCAGGTCGTCCCGCGGTCTCTCAGCGCCCAGTCCAGCGCTGCACCGTCTGGCCGCGCGCCTGAAGCTCCATGTCGATCAGCGAGATCGAAAGGGCGCGCTCGCCGTCGGGACGGCCACCGACGGTGAAGCGGGCGGTGAGCGTCAGCGGCGTGCGCAGCACGTCGAACTGACGCGCGGTCGCGCGCGGCACCTTCCAGAGGTCGCTCGCGTCGTAGGTCATGCCGGCGTCGGGCATGCACCAGAACACGGGGCGCGTGAAGCAGGCGATCGTGAGCTGGCTGCGGCCTTCACGCGTGCTCGGGATGCGCAGTGCCTCGACGGCGAACTCGAGCGACTCGCGATCGGGATCGTAGCGCACCGAGCGCACCGGCATCTGCACGACGAACGACCGCTTGGTCGCGCGGAAGTAATCCTGCTCGCGACGCAGATACTCGGCGGCCGCGGCCGCGACGCGCGCATCGTACTCGGGCGTGCTCTCGTACGGATCGCGCACGATCTCGGGCGGCGGCGCATCCATCACCGCGACCGCTTCGCGCGCCATCGCATTGAGCACGCCCGCGAACTCGGCGGGCGTGACCGTCTCGACGCGCTCGGCGAGCGTGACGCCCTCGCCGGCATCGCGGGTGATCATGCGAACGCCGGCGTTGCTGCTGCGGGACTGCGGCGGCGTGGCGACCGGCGTGGCGACCGGCGCGGCGCGCTCGACGGCGGGCGCGGCAGTGGTGCTGCGCGCCGGAGCCTTGGTCTGCGCGGCGGCCGGTGCCTTCGTCGGCGCCTTGGTCGGCGCCTTCGTCTCGGGCGTGGTTGCTGGTGCGGCCGCATTCGCCTGCGACACGCGACCGGCCGCAGTGCCCGGCTCGGCGTCGGTACAGAACGGCTGACTCGTCGGCGCGTCGACGGCGTCGCTCGCCGAGATGATCACGAAGCACTTCACCGGCGAGAGCAGCGGATGCGTCGCATTCGCCGCCCAGGCCGTGGCCGAGGCGAAGGCGATGCTGACGTCCGCGCCGCTCGACGGCACGAAGTTCACGTCCTTGATGTCGGAGGCGAAGGTCTTCGCCCGCGAGAGATTCGTGCGCTGCATCGTCGCGAGGCGGACGAGATCGCGCTTGATGGCTTCGGCGACGCGAGCCTTCTCGCCGGAGAGCGCGGGGCGCTGCGCGGCGAGTTCGACCGGCGCGAGCGCCAGCATGGCCGCGGTGGCAAGGAACGCGACAGGTGAGGCGAAGCGAGCCATCAATGCGGGTCTCCGAGGACCGGCCGGCGGGGGTCAGGAGTCGCGCCGGGACCCTTCGGTCTTGCGGGGCGCGAACGCGGGGTAATCTGCGGTCCCGCAGGGACTTCCGCAACGCTGGCGCCCCACTCGGGGGCCCACTCGGGGGCCCACTCGGGGGCGCACTCGGGGGCGCCCTGCGGCCCTCGGATCAGGGGCGCATCTGCATCGTGACGCAGGGGGCGGTCTGGGCCGGGTTGGGCGGACCGTAGCGGGCCTCGATCAGCCGCACAGAGCCGCCGTCGATCACGAGCGTGTAGATGCCGTCGTACTGGTGGTCGCAGAGGTCGGGGCGCTTGGGCCCGCCGAGCGCGGCGATCCAGGGCATCACCGTGTTGGAGTGGCCGGCGATGAGGATCGTCTTGCCCGGGTGCTTCCGGACCATCTCGACGATCGCGGCCGAGATCATGGGCATGGGCCCGCTCGGGATGATCTCGGGCGTGAGCCCGAAGCGCTCGGCGGTGGGGCGCGCCGTTTCGCGGGTGCGGGTGGTCGGCGTGTGCATCACCGCGCCCACCTTCGCGTCCTTGAGGAACTCGCTCAGCGCCTGCGCCCGCTCCACGCCTGTTTCAGTAAGCGGCGGATCGCCGGCCGGCGCGGCCGCCTTGTCGGCGTGGCGCACGATGATCACGACCGTGGGCGCCGACTGCGCGGCGAGTGGAGCCGTGACGAGCAGGGCGAGGGCGAGGCGGAGCGTCTTGAGGATGGTCGGCATCCGAGGAGCTTAGACCCGCCGCCGCCGCCCCGCCAGCAGAGCCGGGAGCACGAGCATCGCACCGATCGTGCCGGCCACCGTGCCGCCTGCCGTCGCGAGCGCGATCGCCCCGAAGAGCGTGTCGCTCCCCGTGCCGACCGCGAGCGGGACGAGCGACGCGATCGTCGTGAGCGTGACCATCATGATCATCCCCGAACGGTCGAGCGCGGCACGGTAGACGCGGCCGGGCGGCAGGCGCCGATCGCTGCCGGCCAGCTTGCGCGCGAGCGCGTCGTCCACGAGCAGGATGCTCTGATTCACCGCGAGGCCCACCACGAGGATCACGCCCACGGCGGCCTCGCGCGTGAAGCTCGCGCCGGCGAGCCAGAAGGCCGCCATCACGCCGGCCAATGCGATCGGTAACGAAAGGAACACCATCCACGCGCCCCAGCTCGAGTTGAAGACCATCGCGACCGAGAGGATCACGAGCACGACGCCGAGCGCGAAGACGAGCCAGAGGCCCTTCTGGCTCGTGTCCTGTTCGCGCTGGAACTGGCTCGCGTCCTGCACCGAGAAGCCCGGCGGCACGCTGATGCTCTTCATGAAGGCGTCGTGCGTGCGGTTGGCGAGCCGGTTGGGCCCGCGGAACTCGTATGCCACCACGCGCAGATACTGCTGGTCCTCGCGGCTGATCGTGCTCAGCTGCTCGCGCTCGCCGATGTTCGAGAGGTCGCTCACGCGCACGGTGTTGCCGGTCGGCGTGGAGATGAGCGACTCGCGCAGTTCGTCGAGCGAACGGTCGCGCGCGCCCTGCGCCTTCACGCTCACGGCGATCTCCTCCCCCTCGATCTCCAGCCGCTGTCCGCCCACCGAGCCGCGCACCTCGCGCCGCACCGCGTCGGTGAACTGTTGCGCCGTCACCCCGTAGCGCGCGAGCGCGTCGCGGTCGGGGTCGAGCGTGACGGAGAAGGCGCGCTCGCCACCGAAGAAGCTCCCGCTCGTGACGATCGCGTTGCGCACGCGCGTGATCTTCTCGAGCCGGAGCCTGATGTCCTCCGCCAACTCGGCGACGGCGGCGTACGAATACCCGAGCACACGGATGCGGAAGGTGCTCATGGTGCCCATCCCGCCGCCCGAGTTGAACGCCTGCCCCTGCCCCTGCACGCTGATGCTCGCGCCGCCGATGAACACCGCGCGCGAGGTGAGCTCCTCCTGCAGTTGCAGCGGGATCACCGAGTTGTCGTAGGTGCGCCTGAAGAGCACCATCATGCCCGCGCTCGCGACGCCGCGGCTGTTGGCGATCACCTCTTCCACGCCCTCGCGTCCGACGACCACCTGCTCCATCTCGCGCATCGCGGCGTCGAGACTCGCCGGGTCGGAGCCGCGCGGGAAGGTGATCGACACCTGCAGCACCGTGCGCTGACCGCCGAAGCCGCCGAACGAGAACCGCGGCACCTTCTTCACGAACACGTACGTGAGGCCGGTCACCGTGACGAGCGTGAGCGCGATCGTCACCCAGCGCCAGCGCAGCGTGCCGCGCACGAGCCAGGCGTAGCCGCGCTGCATCGCCGGCCAGTGCGTCTCCTTGAGTCCATGCCCCTTCGCGAGCGCGGGGATCATGATCACTGCGCTGAGGATCGAGCAGAAGAGCGCGAGCGTGAAGGCCGCGGCGAACGGGAAGAAGGCCGCGCGCGCGTTGCCTTGCAGGTAGAGGAACGGGAAGAGCACCACCGCGGTCGTGAGCGTCGAGCCGAGCACCGCGGGCACCATGCGCTCGGCGACGACGGCGCGGCCTTCCTCCGTGTCCGGGCTGCCTCGAAGGCGCTCGACGATCACCAGCCCGTTCTGCACCAGCACGCCGATGCCCATGCCGAGCCCCGCGAGCGTGAGCATGTTCGCCGGGATGTCGAGCAGGAAGAGCCCGAGCGCGGTGCCGGCGATCGCGACGGCGGCGCTCCCCATCACGAGCGCGACCGCGCGCCAGTTGCGCAGCGCGATGAGCAGCACGAGCGTCACCGCCACGAACGCGATCGCGCCTCGCTTGAGCAGGTCGTTCAACTGTCGTGCGAGTTCGACCGAGTCATCCGACGTGATGCGATAGCGCACCCCGGCGGGGAGCTGCGGACCCAGGTCCTTCATGGCCGCGCGCACCGTCGCCGCCGTCCGGATCGCGTCGGCACTCGGCTCGCGCGTCACCTGGAAGCTGAGCGCGGTGTTGCCGTTCACGCGGAAGAACATCCCGCGCGAATCCTCCTCGGGACGCACCTTCGCGAGCGCGCCGAGGCGGAACACCTGATTGCCGCGACCGCGGATCGGCAGGTCCTCGAGCTCCTCGATCGCGCCGGGCTGATCGCGCAGCACCACCTCGCGCTTGCTCGCGCCGATCCGCTCGGTGCCGAGCGCCTCGACCACACGCGCACCGGCGATCGCTTCCGAGAGCGCGGTGGGGCTGATCCCCAGCTGCCGCAGCATCCGCGCGTCGTACGAGACCGTCGCGCCGAAGTCGGTGCCGCCGCCGATCTGCACCGCCGAGACGCCCGGCACCGCGCTGATGCGCGGCGTGATCTGCTCGTCGGCGATCCGCTGCAGCGCGCCCGGCGTATACGGCCCCGAGAGCAGCACGCGCAGCAGCGGCGCCTCGGCGAGCTCGTCGGGCACGAAGTTGCCCACCGTCGGCGGGATCACGCCGATCGGATACTCGGGGCGCAGCAGCTCGAGCCGTTCGAGGATCGCGAGGCGCGTGAGCTGCACGTCGGCGTCGGGCTGCAGCTCGATCGTGAGGTTGGCGGTGCCGTCGCGCGACTCGCTGCTCGTCTTGCGCACGCCGCGCACCGCCTGCGCCGCCGCCTCGATCGGCGAGGCGAGGTACATCTCGATGAGATCGGGCGCGGCACCGGGCCACTGCGCGCTGATGCGCAGTCGCGGGAGTTCCACTTCAGTGGCGGTCGCGAGCGCGAGCTTGGAGAAGCTCACCGCGCCACCGAGCAGGATCACGCAGGTGATCGCCCAGATGACGGCGGGTCGCGAGACCGCCCAGCGGATCACGCGCCGGCCTCGGCGTGGTCCGAGCGCCCCTCGCGCTCCGCCGCCTCGCGCGCCTTGCGCTCCGTGCGCCCCTCCAGCTGCGCGTACGCCACCGGCAGCAGGAAAAACGTCACGATCTGCGCCGAGATCGCGCCGCCGATCACCGCCGCAGCGAGCGGCTGGTAGAGCGCACCGCCGCTCCCCACGCCGAACACGAGCGGCAGCACGCCGAAGATCGTCGTGAGCGACGTCATGGTGATCGCGCGCAGGCGCTGTCGACCGCCGAGCAGCACGGCGTCGTGGATCGAGTGCCCGAGCTCGCGGAAGCGGCGGATCGCGTCGAGCTTCACCACCGCCTCGTTGTCGGCCATGCCGATCATCACCACGATTCCGATCAGCGAGACGGCGTTGATGCTCTGCCCCGTGAGCCAGAGCATCGCGAAGCCACCGGCCGCCGCGAGCGGCACCGTGATCATCACGACGAGCGGGATGGTGAACGACGCGAACTCGCCGGCGAGCACGAGGAACACGAGCGCGACCGAGAGCAGCGCGAC
>JAYTNC010000180.1:0-3521 GCA_043748515.1 Gemmatimonadota bacterium
GTTCGCCGGCGTGACGTGTGTTCATCGTGACGACGTAGCTCCCGGGCTCGAGGAACTCCTCCATGGTCCGCTCACCAGCGAGCAGCGCCGTGGCCGAGCCGCTCCGGCGCAACGCGAGCTTGGGATAGAACACCGACGTCTGCGCATCGATCCGCACTTTGCGACGCACGTCGATCCGCAGCGGCACCTGCACCGCGCTCGTGCCGTCGGCGAGACGGCACTCGCTGCCGATCAGTTGGCCCGCGCGCGACTCACCGATGGTGATCGCGCGGCCGGTGTCGGCAGCGGTGCAGGCCGGACGCGGGGGAAGTGCGGCGAAGCGCGCGGCCATGCGCGTCTGGTAGGCCGCGTAGTTCTCGGCGGCCCGCGCCTCGGCGGCGGCGCGCTTCGCGGCCGCGATGCGGCGTTCCTCGAAGATCGCACCGACCATTCCGGCGACGCCCTCTGCGGCGGCGTCGGTCGACGAGTCACGGCGCGCGTTGGCTTCCTGCTGCGCTTCGATCTGCGCGACGACGGCGCGGGCGCGGAAGTCGGCATCGCGCTGGTCCGCGGCTGCAGCGGCGCGCGCGGCGGCTTCGCGGTCGGCGGTGGTCGGCGCAGCGGCTGTCGGCGTGGTCGTCGCGGACGACGCGGCCCTCGCGGTTGCTGCCGCTCCGGCTGCCGCTCCAGTCGCCGCTCCAGTCGCCGCTCTTGTCGCCGGTCTGGTCGTCGCCGCGGTGGTGGCTCCGGCGCCACCGCTGCGCACCGTCGCTCCGGCGCGCGCAACGGAATCTGTCCGCGCCTTCGCGATGCGCGCGAGCGAATCGGACCGCGCCTTGGCCGCCACGGCGCGGAGCTCGTCGCGGATTTTCGCTTCGATGTCGAGGTTGCGCATCGGTTCGCGCGCCTGGCCGATGTCGAGCGCGAAACGCGGGATCGCCTGGACGCGCGTCATCGTCCCCGTGAGAAGCTCACTCCACTGGCCGAGCATGCGGTACTGCGGTCCGCCGCCGCAGTCCGCGACCGAGACGTAGGGGTCGACGAGCCGGCTCGTGTGGATCGGGCGAGCGGCAAAGGTCACGCGCAGTTCGGCGTCGAGCTTCGGCGCCACCGGCGCGCGCCACTCGGCCTTCAATCCATAGAACTTGCCTTCGAACCAGTAGCCCTCGTATCCCTGCGCGCTCCCCGCTTCGAGCGTGTAGAAGAGCTGCGGCCGGTCGCCGCAGCTGCGGAACTTGTAGGAGATGCGCACCTGACCATGCAGATATCCGTTCGCGCGCGCACTCGCACTCGCGAAGCTGACCACGGTGGAGCGCGTGTCGTCCTGCGCGTACGCCGCTGCGGGAGCCGCGACCGTCGCGACGAACGCGAATGCGATAGCGAAAGCGCGGCGTACGAGCGGGGCGACGAAGCGAATGGGATGAGTCATCGGGAGGCGTGGGCGTCGTGGCGTGGCGTGGGCAGAACAGGCGCGCCGACGCGCCTGGCTGCAAGCGAACGCCGGAAGCTAGATGGCGGCCACGGGATGGGAAGCGTCTCCCCGCGCGCGAGCGCGCGAAACTCGCAGACACAAAGTGAGTAGTAGTCTGCATGATCATACAAGGGTACGTGGGACCGCGATCGCTCATGCTGTGCGTAGCCGCCACCGTGTGCCTGTCGTCGATCGCCCGCGCGCAAACGAGCGATTCCACGCGCTTCGCCGCGATCGACCTGTTCGTGGCGCGGGCATTGCGCGCCGACCGAGTGCCCGGCGCGGCACTCGCCATCGTCCACGGCGACTCGATCGTGCACCTCCGCGGCTTCGGCTCGGTCGCCGACGGACGCACGATCACCGGCGACACGCCGTTCGTGATCGGTTCCATGAGCAAGACCTTCACGGCGATGGCGATCATGCAGCTCGTCGAACAGGGACGCGTCGAGCTCGACGCGCCAGCGCAGCGCTACCTGCTTTGGTTCCAGGTCGCCGACACGGCGGCCTCGCGCACGATCACGGTGCGGCAACTCCTGCTGCACACGAGCGGCATTCCCACCGCGGCCACGCGCGCGGCCGGGAACGATCGCACGCTCGCCTCGCATGTGCGTGCGTTGCGGCAGGTCTCGCTCTCCGCTGCTCCGGGCACCGCGCACCAGTACGCGAGTCCTAACTATCTCGTGCTCGGCGCCATCGTCGAGGCCGTCAGCGGGCTCTCCTTCGCTGCGTACGTGCAGCAACGGATCCTCACGCCGCTCGGCATGACGCACAGCCATGTCGATCAGGACGCGGCGATCGCGGACGGCATGGCGGAGGGTCACCGCTACTGGTTCGGCTTTCCCGTCGCGGCCACGCTGCCCCATGAATCCGACCGGTTGCCCACCGCATCGCTGATCAGCAGCGCCGGCGACCTCGCGCGCTTCCTGATCGCGCAGCGCGTGTCCGCCGAGCGCGTGTCCGCCGAGCGCGACAGCAGCGGTGTGCTCTCACAAGCCGGACTCGCCGCCATGCGGACGGGCGGTGTGGAATCGGCAGGCTTCGCGTACGCGTTCGGCTGGCGCGTCAGCCTGTTCAACGGCGTTCGCGCCGTGCATCACGGCGGCATCGTGCCGAACTTCCGCGGCAAGATGGCGATGCTCCCCGATTCGGGCTGGGGCGTGGTGGTGCTCACCAACGCTTCTTCGTCGCTGCCGCTTCCGCTCGCACCGACGAGTCACAGGATCGCCGACGCCGTCACCGCGTCGCTGGCCGGTGCGCCGCTCGGTGAGAGCGATTCGCGATTCCGCCTGATGCACTGGGTGCTGCTCGCGGTGACCGCGCTGATCCTGCTTTCGCAGCTGCGTGGACTCTGGCGAGTGACTCGGCGCCGCACGCCGTCGCCGCCTCGTGGAGTCTTCGTCCGCGACGTCCTGTTCGAGAGCGCGTGGGTCATGTTCGCCATCTTCTGGCTCCCACGCGTGGTCGGCGTCACGTGGCCGGAGATGTTCCGCGGGTCACCCGATCTCTCATGGTGGCTGGCGTCGACGCTCCTGCTGAGCGTCGCCAACGTCGCGTATGGCGTCGCGCACAACTTCAAGGGACGCTACATTCGGCGGGACTGAACAGTCGGAGAGCTCGCCATGGGTCGCGCGGCACGGAAGTTCTGCATGATGTTGGTCTGTATCGCCGGTCTCAGCGCGAGCGCCTCGTCCGCCGCCGCACAGGACGGCGCGCGCTCCAACTCGGCCGTCGCGCTCGAACCCATGCGCACGAGCAACGTGGTGCGCGTCCTGCGCTACGTGGTGGCCGGCGTGCTCATCGTCGCCGCGCTCGGCTGGGCCGGCCGCGCACGCGCGCGGCGCGAGGGCGAATGACCGTCGAGCTGCTCAAGGCATTCCTCGACGCGTTCAATCGCCATGATCTCGACGCCATCATGGAGTTCTTCGCGGACGACTGCGTCTTCTACATGCCGCGGGGCGCCGGACCGCGCGGTGATCGGTACGTCGGCAAGGCCGACGTGCGGTCCGGCCTCGCCAAGCGGTTCGAAGGCATCCCGGATGTGCACTACGGAGAGGACTCGCACTGGGTCGGC
>JAYTNC010000181.1:0-2360 GCA_043748515.1 Gemmatimonadota bacterium
GCACCGATCCACCGCTGCCCGGCGTACAGCCGTGCGATCTCGATCGCGCTCGCATCCGCCACGCAGGGCGGGTGCGTCCCGTCGCGGAGCATCGCGTACCCGGCCAGCTCGCCATCCCGTTCGGCGATGAACACCGTGCAATCGGGATCGGTGAGCTCCGCACGCTGCACCACTTCGCCGAACGCGTCGGCGACATAGGTCGCAACGTCCTCGGGGCGATTCTGCGCGGCGAAGGTGTCGGTGAAGGCCGCAGCGGCGAAGGTCGCGAGCCGCGCTGCGTCGCCAGAGCTCGCGCGACGGAGCACGATTTCGGTGTCGGGAGCGCCGGGCGTCATGCAAGCAAGAATAAAGGGCGCGTCAGCGTCGCGCGAGCGTGCGCAGACCCAATGCGCCGTTCAACCACCGCACGAGGGGCAGAATGCGCGCGAAGTCGCGCGCGAGCACGTCGGGCAGGCGCGCGCTGAACAGCTCCTCGTCCGTCAATTCGCGCCCGACAGTGAACGATTGATGCCGGAGCAGCGATGCCGCCGGGTGCGCCGCATCGTACCCGCGGGGCATGCGCGCCAGCATCGCATCCTCCGCGAGGCCACCATAGCGTCGCAGCGCCGGCGCACCCAGCAGCCGCGCGAGCGGCTCATGCTCCTCGCCGATCCGCGCGCGTATCATTCCGAGCGTGGGACGCGGCGGCATCCAGATTCCTCCGCCGATCGAACTGGTAGTCGCCCCGAACTCGAAATAAAAGCCGGCGCCGCCGTGCGCCGTGGTCGCACTGCCGACGCCGCGTCCCGCTCCCGCGTGGAAGAACCAGCAGGCAGCGCTCGTCTTGTACGGCGACTTGTCGGCCGAGAAGCGCACGTCCCGATGAATGCGGAACAGCGAGCGTCGTGGATCCCCGACGATCTCCGGCGCGATCGACGCGAGCCGGACGTCCACCTCCTCCACCAGGGCCGCGAGCGGCGCCCGCACCTCGACCTCGTACGTCGGCCTGTGCTCGGCGAACCAGTCGCGATCGTTGTGCCGGCGGAGACGTCGAAGGAAGGTGCGCGCGGCGGCGCGGAACCCCGCGAACTCGCGGGGTGATGCGGCAACGCTCGTCGTCACGACACCGGGTTGGCCCGCGTGTGCTCCGCGGGAGCGGTCACCGGGGGCGTGATGCGAAACTGAAAGCGCTGCTCGACCATCTGTCGCACCTTCCGCCCCTGGACCATCGCGGCTGAAAAGCGCATGCCCGGGATCGCCGTGCGCACCGACTCCACGAAGAGCTTGTGCGCCGGCTGCAGGATGTCGACCGTCGCGGTATCCGCACGACCTGTCGTATCGACGACGAAATTCGTGAGCACGGAGCCTTCTACCCCCTTCGTGAGCAGCTCGGGCGGATAGATCGGGGCGGCACTCCCCTCGGCACGCACCGCGATCTCCTCGACGTCCAGCATCGAGTACACGGAATCGGCGGAGGGAATGGGGACCTGCGACAGCTGATCGACGGGATCCACACCCTGGACTTCGCGGACGCCCGGGTCCTCGCCTGACTTGGGACGGGTCACCGACGGCCCGCTGCCGCTGTCCGTGCCGGTGACGCGCGAGATGTTGCCGACATCGACGTACTGGAGGCGCTCCACCACGGCTTCCCCTGCCGGCCGGCGATCGGGCGGTGGCATGAAGAACACTCGCTGCGACACCTCCTGCGCGAGCTGCCGGGATTCCACCTCGGTTCCGTAGACCGCCGCACCGATGAGCGCGGCGTGCGCCACCATGCTCAACACGGCGCTCGGGGTGACTGCCGTCGCCGGTGCGTTTGCGTGAAGAAAGAATCGCATGGTGAGTCCTCGCTCGATCGGCGCGCTACGGATGAGTGATCGCTCGCGGAGTATCGTGCCTCGTCACGGGTGCGGCAAGTCGCACGCCGTCGGCGACCTACCCGCTAGCGACCCCGAGGGCCTCGAGCGGGTCACCCGTCAGCCGGAACGTCGTCCAGTCCGCCATCGGCACGGCGCCGAGTGATCCATAAAAGCGGATCGCGTCGGCATTCCAGTCCAGCACCGCCCACTCCAGCCGTCCAAAACCCCGCGCCACGGCGCGGCGGGCGAGATGCGCGAGCAGGCGTCGCCCCACCCCTCGTCCGCGGTGCGACGGAAAGACGAACAGGTCCTCGAGGTAGATGCCGGGTCGGGCGAGAAAGGTGGAATAGCTGCGGAACCAGAGGGCGAAGCCCACTACCTCGCGGCCCTGCGCGGCGAGCACGACGGACGCCACCGGATCCGCGCCGAACAGCGTCTCGCGCAGCCGCGCTTCCGTAGCGACGCACTCGTGCGCGAGCCGCTCGTACTCCGCCAGGGCGCGAATGCAGCGCAGGATGTCGG
>JAYTNC010000182.1:0-3981 GCA_043748515.1 Gemmatimonadota bacterium
GCCGCCTCGGTGCACGAGATCGCGCGCTGGAACATCTATCAGGCCACCTCCCGTGCCATGGCCCGGGCGATCGCGCGCCTGGGCACGCAGCTGGGGGCGATGCCGGACGAGATCCTGGTCGACGGGAAGCCGATCGCGACGCTCGGCGTGGCGCATCATGCGGTGGTCGGCGGCGACGCGCGCTGTTACAGCATCGGGTGCGCGAGCATCGTCGCCAAGGTCGTGCGCGACCGCCTGATGACGTCGCTGGCCAGGCGGCATCCCGCGTACTCATGGGAGCGCAACGCAGGGTACGGAACTCCGGCGCACATCGCGGCGCTCCGCAGTGCGGGGCTCACGGCGCATCACCGGATCAGCTTCTGCCGGACGGCGTTGGGCGGCCAGCTGGAAGTCTGACGTGTTCACTGCAGTACGACATAGAGGCGCGTTGAAGGCGTTACAGTGGCGCTAGAAGTAGCGAAAGTGGCGCTTATGGTGCCCTCAGCCAGACGGACACGAACTGGGCCGTCTGCTTCGAATCGGCCGTCGATGTGCGGGAAGTTCCGTCAGGCACGCCACATTCGCCGCCCGGAGGCCAGCGCATCACGAGCGTTCGGGTGAGGTCCGAGCCCGGCGGGTACGCCTCGACGAACTCCACATTGCCGGCGTCGATCGCATCGACCGGGTAGCCCGGCTTCGCGATCCCATTCACGAAGACGCAGGCCCGGCGGGTGATCCGCACGCCGAGGCGCGCGACCGAGCGCGAAAGTGCGAGCGCGGCGCCGAGCGAGACGGCGTCCGAGGCGGCGATCTCCTCTCGGCTCACCTGCACCGCACGCGGGGTGGCGAACTTGAGCCGCTCGTCCAGGTCGCGCCATATCCAGTAGTCGCGGGAGGCTCTCAGCACGGTGTCGAGCGGGATCTCGAGCTCGACATAGCCCTCCGCAGGGACCGACGCACTCACGAGGCGCGTGGCGAAGCCGGCGCGCTCGACGCGCAGCACCACGTCGCGGCCGCCCGGGAGCGGCAGCGCGAAGTTGCCTGACGAGTCGGTGCCCACCGTGGCGTCGGAGCCGAGGAGCCGGACCGAGGCGCCCGCGAGCGCGGTGATCCGCCGCGCATCGCCGACCACGCCGCGCACGCCGCTCCACTTGGCTGACACGAGCACGGGATCGAGCGCGGTGGTGCTCCGCTCGATCGTGAAGTTGCGGCGGAGTCCCTCGCCGGGCAGTTCCACATCAACGGCGAGCGGGCGGTAGCCGAGTCGGCGGATCGAGACGGTCCAGATGCCGCCCCCGAGTCCGCCGAGCCGGAAGTCACCGTCGGCCTCGGCGTAGGCGAGGATCGTTCGCGGGCCCTGTGTTGCGCGCAGGACGACACCACTGACGCCGGCGCCATCGACGTCGACCACGCGGCCGACGACGAGGCCGGGCCTGAGCTGTTGAGCCGAGAGCGGCGTCGCGGTCAGGGGTGCGCCGCCGATCGCGACCGAGATCGCGCAGGCGATGGTGCGCGCGATGGTGCCCGCGATGGTGCCCGCGATGGTGCGCGAGGAGGACCGGGAGCGGGCGGGCGACATCGACACTGCGTGCTCGGGTACGGGACGGGATCAGGGCGAGCAACGCTCCGCTGCGTGAAGCCGAGGCGGCGCGACCCGTGCGCGATGCTACCCGTCAGCGATTCCCGGGGTCCGGCGTGAGGCGAACCCCCCTGACGCCGGACGGGAGTGACCGTCACCTTTCGCGGAACGCAAACCCGGAACCCCGGCCCTCATGCACGCTGAACTCGTCGCCAGCACCACCGATCCGGTCTCGCAGCTGATCGTGGCGGTGCTCCTCGTGGGTCTCTTCGCGGTGCTCGCGATCGAGGCCGCGCATCGTGTGCTCGTGGTCATGGTCTCCGTCGCGATCCTTTGGGCGGTGACCTACTTCACGCCCTTCCGCCTGCTGCCGCTGGAGTCGACCGCGGCCGCGCTCGACATCAACGTGCTCCTGCTGCTCGCGGCGATGATGGCGCTGGTGGGCGTGCTCAAGGAGACGGGCGTGTTCGCGTGGGCGGTCGAGCGGTTGCTCGAGCGGTTCGGAAACGATCCGGCGCGCGCGATCGCGGTCCTCTGGTGGTTCACGGCGATCGCGTCGGCCTTCGTCGACAACGTGACGACCGTGATCTTCGTGACGCCGATCGTGCTCGCGACGGTGAAGCGGCTGGGTGCGCCGCCGATCCTCGTGCTCATCCCGACGATCATGGCGGCGAACATCGGCGGCACGGCGACGCTCATCGGCGATCCGCCGAACATCATGATCGGCTCGGGCGCTGGCCTCACGTTCATGGATTTCGTCCGGGCACTCACGATCCCGACCATGCTGATGATGTGCGGTCTGCACTGGTGGGGCGTGCGTCGCCTGCGCGCGGCGATGGGCAATGCGGCCGACGCGCCCCAACGCGCTGACGAACCGGGCGACGGCCCCGAGATCACCGATCCCGGCCTGCTCAAGTGGCTCGGCTGGATCAGTCTGCTCGTGCTGGTGGGCTTCGTCACGCACGGCTTCACGGGAATGCCCGCCTCGGTGCCCGCGGTCATCGGCGCCACGGCCGCACTGGTGGTGCAGGACCTCCGCTACCTGCGCGCGATCAAGCCGACGCACGAGGAGCGGACCCATGGGATCCTGCATGTGCTCGAGAAGGAGATCGAGTGGCCGACGCTCACGTTCTTCGCGTTTCTGTTCATCCTGGTCGGTGCGGCGGTGCAGACGGGACTGATCGGCACGCTGGCCGGCGGACTCGAGCGCGCGATCCTCGCGGGACGCGAGACCTTCGGGCTGAGCGACGCGGGCACGCTCTTCCTGGCTGCGATCCTCGTGCTCTGGGTCTCGGGTGTGCTGTCGGCGTTCATGGACAACATCCCGTTCGTCGCGGTGAGCATCCCGATCATCGCGGCGCTCATCGTCTCGATGCCCGGTGATGGCCGAGTGCTCTGGTGGGCGCTCTCGCTCGGTGCGTGCCTCGGAGGCAACGGCACGCCGATCGGCGCGTCGGCGAACGTGACGACGCTCGGTCTCGCGGAGCGCCAAGGGATCCGGATCTCGTTCCGCGAGTTCATGGCGACCGGCATGAAGGTGGCGGCATTCACGTTGCTCGTCTCGACGGTGTTCCTCGGCGGCTACATCGCGCTCGGACCTGCGGGCGTGGCCAAGGCAGGAGGCGTCGCGCTCGCGGTGGCGGCGGTACTGCTCTGGCAGTCCGAGGTCCGCGCGACGAAGCGGCGGTCGGCGGCCTGATCCTGAGAGGGGTCGCGCGCGGCGCGGTCCCGTGGACGAACTGCGCGCCGGGGTGAGTATATTCATCCCTCGGCGCGCAGGCGCGTGCCTTGGACCCGGTAGCTCAGCTGGCAGAGCAACGGACTTTTAATCTGTAGGTCGCGGGTTCGAGCCCCGCCCGGGTCATTCTCCACCCCCTGCGACGGCACCCTTGTGTATAGGGGTGGGGGGTATATGCTTTCTGCTCGTGACGTTCATGCCTCGCCACCTTCGCCGCGCCGGTCCTCGCTTCGCTCGCACTGCTCGCCGTCCCGGCGCGCGGGGTGCTCGCGTGCGGGATGGCGAGCCAGGCGCTGGTGGCGAGCAACGGCGAGCATGACCACGCGGCGATGTCGCACCACGCCTCTTCCGTGACGCACGCACCGTCGCCGGCAGACGCGCCGCCCGACCGGCAGCACCCGCAGTGCGACCACCTCGTCGGTTACGCGCCTCTGGCACTGTCCCGCGGAGCAGTCTGCTGCCCGACGTGATGAGTGTAACCGCGCTCGACGTGCCCTTCGTCGCCGACGGGGCGGAATCGCCCGCGCGCGCCCTCGAGCCTCCGCCGCCGAAGCGCTGATCATCCCGGCGTGCTTCGCGCGCCGTTCGAACGATCGCGCAGTTGGCGCCGCACCATGCGGCCCGGCGCACGCGGCCACTCTCATGGATGATCGAGGTCGCGCTGCCGATCGCCGTCGAGGACGAC
>JAYTNC010000183.1:0-5885 GCA_043748515.1 Gemmatimonadota bacterium
CGCTGGCGCATCGGCGCGATCGCGGGCGTGGTCGTCCTCTCGCTGCTCGGCGTCTCGGCCCTGCTCGAGGAGGAGGCGTTCACCGAGGCGGCGAGTTTCTCCGGAGTCATCAAGCCGCTCTCGACGACGCTCGTGCCGACGGAGAGCGCGGAAGAGTTCACGAAGTCGATCACCGATCTGCGCGGCGAGATCGATTCGCTGCTGATCGCGCGCGACCGCTGACGCGCGCCGCGCGGCCGCGCCGCCGGCGCGGGGTCCGCGACCGCGGCGACGTCAGCCCTGCGGGCCGTACCGCGCGATCGCGCGCCGCACGAGCGGATGCAGCGGCTGCCGCTTGGGCTTGAGGATCGACCCGCGGCACCGCTTCGCCTCGCAGGCGCACGGGAAGCGCCGCTTCCGCGCCGGCGTGTGCGGCTCGTCGAGCTCGATCGCGTAGTCGTAGGCGAGCTCCTCGCCCGGCTCGATGTCGCGCACCGCAACGATCCACATCTGGTCGCCGAACGCGATCGGCTCGCAGTTGGGCTCGCACGAGTGGTTGATGAACCGCGCCTCGTTGCCGCCGACGTTCGCGTCGATCACGCGCTCGGTATCGAGCGTCAACAGATACGTGTGCTCCGGTTCCTCGTCTCCGTCGGCTGCGGTCGGGTAGCGTCGCTCCCCTTCGGCCTCGCTGATCAACTCACCCGTGTACTCGATGACGTGCGTGCCCGCGGGGATGGTCGCCACGGCGAAGACACCGCGTCCGTGACGCGGCGAGTTCCGGACCTGCCACGGTCGCTTCGTCACTTCAGGGCGGCGGCGCGGAGACGTCGGCCGCGCTGCGCGAGACCTCGTCGAACAGCGGCAGGTCCTCGGCGAAGCCGTTGGGCCGCGCCGGGAGCAGCATCGCCTCGATCACTTCGTCCATGGTCGAGACGCAGCGGAAGCTGACCGCGGCGCGCACTTCGGCCGGGATGTCGCGCAGGTCCTTCTCATTCGCCAACGGCAGCACGATCGACCGCAGCCCCGCGCGATACGCCGCGAGCACCTTCTCCTTCACCCCGCCGATCTCTAGCACGCGCCCACGGAGCGTCACCTCGCCCGTGACCGCGACGTCGCGACGGATCGGACGCCGGCTCATCACGCTCGCGATCGCGAGCGTCACCGCGACGCCGGCGCTCGGGCCGTCCTTGGGCACCGAGCCCGCGGGGAAGTGCACGTGCAGGTCGCTCGACTTCATCTCCGGATCCCCGATGCGCAGGGCCTTCGCGCGCGAGCGCACGTACGAACTCGCCGCGTCCACCGACTCCCGCATCACGTCGCCGAGCTGGCCGGTGACGGTGAGCTTGCCGGTGCCCGGCATGAGCAGCGCCTCGATGGTCATGAGTTCGCCGCCGTTCGCCGTCCATGCGAGGCCGGTGACCGTGCCGATCTCCGGCTCCTGCTCGGCCGCCTCGGGCGCCCATCGCGGAGGCCCGAGCACGTCCTCGACGCGCGCCTGGTCGACGATCCACGCGCCCGCCTCACCCTCCGCCTTCCGCTTGGCGCGCTTGCGCATGAGCGCCGCGATGTGACGCTCGAAGGTGCGCAGCCCGGCCTCGCGCGCATAGCGGTTGGCCACGAGCGAGAGCGACTCGTCGGTGAACTGCAGGTCGAGGTCGGTGATACCGTGTTCGTCGAAGAGTCGCGGCAGCAGGTAGCGCCAGGCGATCTCCACCTTCTCCTCGACCGTGTAGCCCGCGATGCGGATCACCTCGAGGCGGTCGCGCAGCGCGTGCGGGATGTCGAAGAGATTGTTCGCGGTGCAGATGAAGAGCACCGACGAGAGATCGAACGGCAGGTTGAGATAGTGATCGGTGAACGCGTTGTTCTGCGTCGGATCGAGCACCTCGAGCATCGCCGCGGTGGGATCGCCGCTCGGGCCGCCCGACGTCATCTTGTCGATCTCGTCGATCATCAGCACGGGGTCGTTCACCTGCACGCGGCGCATCGCCTGCAGCACCAAGCCCGGCAGCGAGCCCACATAGGTGCGGCGATGTCCGCGGATCTCCGCCTCGTCGCGCACGCCGCCCACCGAGATGCGATAGAACGCGCGCCCGATGCTCGCCGCGATCGCCTCGCCGAGCGACGTCTTGCCGGTGCCCGGCGGGCCGACGAAGCAGAGGATCGGCCCGTGCGGATCGCGGCCGCGGTCGCCGCGCAGCTGGCGCACCGCGAGATACTCGAGGATGCGTTCCTTGGCCTCGTTGAGGCCGTAGTGCCGGCCGTCGAGCGCGGACTCGACCTTCTCGAGCGTGATCTTCTCGTCGCCCGAGCGCCGCTTCCACGGCAAGGTGAGGACCCACTCGACGTAGTTGCGCAGCACCTGATGCTCGGTCGACGCCGTGCTGAGCGCGCGCAGCCGCTCGATCTCGCGCCGCGCCTCGGCGGCGACGTGCGCCGGGAGTTCAGCCTCCTCGATGCGTCGCAGCAGCTCGACCGTCTCGTTCTCGCCGAGGTCCGCCTCGCCGAGCTCGGACTTGATCGCCTGCAACTGCTGCCGAAGGAAGAACTCGCGGTGATGCTTGTCGACGCGGCGTTCGGTCTCCTGACGCACCTCCTCGTGCACGCGCGACTTCGCGGCCTCGCGCTCCCAGCGCTCGGCGAGGAACTCGAGCCGCGCCAGCACGTCGAGGCGCTGCACGACTTCGTCCTTTTCCGCGGCACGCAGCGCGCCGCGGGCGGCGGCGAGGTCGGCGAAGCGCGACGGGCGCGCGACCTCGCGACGCAGCAGGGCCGGGAGCTCAGCCGGGAACGTCGTGTCGAGCTCGACACGCGCGTCGGCGGCGAGGGCGACCCGGTGCATGAGGAGCTTCGCCGCGGCGGTATCGCGCACGACCTCCTCGGCTTCCTCGACGCGGGCGAATGCGTAGCCCGCGACCTCGTCCCGCGTGACGCTCACCGTGCGCACGCGTGCGACCCCCACGAGCGTCACCTGGGCCATCCCGCCGTCGCGCTTGCCCCGATCCTTGAGGCGCGCCACCACGCCCACGCGCCCTTCAGCGCGCAGCGGACCACCGTCGCGGTCTTCGGGATCGAGAACGCAGCAGACGAGTGCGTCCTCCTCGGGATGCGACGCGAGGAGCGAGAGGTTCTCGCCGCTGGCGACCTGCACCGCGATGCGGCCGCCCGGGAAGACGATCGTCGACCGCAACGCGAGCAGCGGCAGGTCGGCGGGCAGCACGAGGGCGTTGGGGTCGCTCACGCACCTAATGTATTGCGCTTGCTCGCTTTCGCGCACCTCGGCGCCGCGCGCTCGGCGGCGAAAGGCGCACGCCGCGCGTGGTCGCGGATCGATTCTGCGTTACACAACCGATACGGAGCTGATGCCCTGGTCCGGATAAGTTCTTTACGACACTCCGATATACGCCGGACCACCGAGTTCGAACCTTCCCTGACATCCCGACACGGACTTCGTCAGCATGACATCGACAATGCGAGTGCTTTGCCAGATCTCCCTTCTCGCACTCCCGGTATTCCCCGCGTTCGCGCAGGGTGGCCCCGCCTCGAAGCCTGATTCCGCTCGCCCGGCCGCGGTCGCGCAGGCGCCCGCGCGCCAGGCCGCGCCCGTCAGCAAGCTCTGGTACGAGCGGCTCTCCATCCGCGGCTATGCGCAGATCCGTTACAACCGCCTGCTCGAGACCAACCCCGATCTCGTCTGCCCGCAGTGCGACCGCTCGATCGGCAACAACGGCGGCTTCTTCCTCCGGCGTGGCCGGGTGATCATCAGCGGCAACGTGCATCCCCGCGTCGCGATCTACCTCCAGCCGGACTACGGCACCGACGCCGCTGGCGGACTCCACTACCTGCAGCTTCGCGACGCCTACTTCGACCTGTTCCTCGACGATGCGAAGGCCAATCGCCTGCGCTTCGGCCAGAGCAAGGTCCCGTACGGCTTCGAGAACCTGCAGTCGTCGTCGAACCGGCTCCCGTTGGATCGCCACGACGCGATGAACAGCTCGGTGCCGAACGAGCGCGATTTCGGAGTGAACTACTACTGGTCACCGAAGGTCGCGCGCGATCGGTTCAAGATCCTCACCGACAGCGGCCTCAAGGGGACCGGTGACTACGGCGTCTTCGGCTTCGGCGTCTACAACGGCCAGACGGCGAACCGTCCGGAGACGAACAACTCGCCGCATGTCGTGGCCCGCTTGACCTACCCGTGGCGGCTCGCGAGCGGGCAGTTCGTCGAGGCGTCGATCCAGGGATACAGCGGCAGATTCGTGGTCCCGACCCGGACCGCGGGCGTCGCGTCGGACGCCGAGTACCGGGATGAGCGCGTTGCGGTGAGCGCGGTCTGGTACGCGCAGCCCTTCGGGATCGAGGCGGAGTACAACTGGGGGCACGGACCCGAGTACGTCCCGGGGACGAACGCGATCGAGTCCCGGCCGCTCAGCGGCGGCTTCGTGCAGGCGATGTATGCGTGGCGCACCCACGGGCATGTCGTCCAGCCGTTCGTGCGCGTCCAGGAGTACCACGGCGGCAAGAAGATGGAGCTCGACGCGCGGCGGTATGAGGTCCACGAAGTCGAGGCCGGCGTCGAGTGGCTGCCCATGCCGAACTTCGAGCTGACCGCGCTCTACGCCATCTCGGACCGTCTCACGCGCGACGCCGCGCGCCCCGGGAACGACCAGAACGGTCGGTTCCTCCGCCTGCAGGCCCAGTTCAACTACTGAGCCAAGGCGCGCCGCTCACCCCACGGGGCGGGGCGGCTTGACAAGGCACGGCAAGGCTCGGCGGGCCGACCTCATGCAGCCAGCCGATTTGGGGCCCCGGGACACTTGGTTCCGGGGCCCCAAGTGTCTATGTTCCAAGGCTCTATGTTCGCTGAACTCTCCGAGAAACTAGAAGCCACCTTCGCGAAGCTGCGAGGCCGTGGCGTACTGACCGAAGCCGACATCAAGGATGGCCTGCGCGAAGTGCGCCGGGTCCTCCTCGAAGCCGACGTCAGTTTCCAGCTCACCCGCGAGTTCCTCGAGCGCGTCGAACGCCGGGCCGTCGGCATCGCCCAGCTGAAGACCGTCTCGCCCGCCCAGCAGTTGGTGAAGATCGTCTACGACGAGCTCACCCTCATGCTCGGCGAGCGACGCGAAGGGCTCAAGATGTCGACCCTGCCGCCGACCGTCATCATGATGGTCGGGTTGCAGGGTTCGGGTAAGACGACCTCCAGCGCGAAGCTCGCGCGCAAGCTGAAGGGCGAGGGACGGGCGACACGGCTCGTGGCAGCGGACGTCTACCGTCCCGCCGCCATCGACCAGCTCGAGACCCTCGGCAAGGAGCTCGATGTGCCGGTGTACGCCGATCGCACGACGACCGACGTCGTGCGGATCGTGCGGGCCGGCGTGGAACAGGCACGGAAGGAACGCGACCGGGTGGTCATCATCGACACCGCCGGGCGCCTGCAGATCGACGAAACGATGATGGACGAGTTGCGCCGCGTGAAGGAGGCGGTGCAGCCCGATGAGATCCTGCTCGTGGCCGACGGCATGACCGGCCAGGACGCCGTGCGCATCGCGCAGGGCTTCAACGACGCGCTCGGCGTCACGGGTGTGATCCTCACGAAGATGGACGGCGACGCGCGCGGTGGCGCGGCGCTCTCGATCTACGGCACGATCAAGCGGCCGATCAAGTACATCGGCGTGGGCGAGAAGTCGGACGCGCTCGAGGAGTTCCACCCGGACCGCATGGCCGGACGGATCCTCCAGCAGGGCGACGTGCTCACGCTGGTCGAGAAGGCCCAGGAGTCGTTCGACGCGGTCGAGGCGAAGCGGCTCGAGAAGAAGGTGCGCAAGGAAGGGATGGACCTGCAGGACTTCCTGGGCGCGATGAAGCAGATGGAGAAGCTCGGGAGCATGCAGAACATCCTC
>JAYTNC010000184.1:0-30621 GCA_043748515.1 Gemmatimonadota bacterium
CGCCCGCACGCTCTAGCAGCCAACCCGCGGCGTCCTGATCGCAGAGGACTGCTGCTCGCCGCCTATTTGGCCTTGCTCCCGCTGGGGTTTGCCGTGCCGTCCGTGTTACCACGAACGCGGTGGGCTCTTACCCCACCTTTTCACCCTTACCTCCACTCGCGTGAAGGCGGTCTGTTCTCTGTGGCACTGTCCGTCACGCCTCGCGGCGTGCCCAGGCGTTACCTGGCAGCGTGTCCAAGGAGCCCGGACTTTCCTCGGCACAGGCGTACCTGCGACGCGATCGTCCGACGGAACCGTTGTACCCGGAATATAGCGCTGTTGCCGCGGCGACCGGAGTGACGCATGCGGGAAATGGTGTGCGGACCAGTGACGGCGCGATGACCTCGGCGCACGAGGTTCACGGCGCGACCCACCCCCACTCCGCTTGAGGCCCTCGACATGTCACTCGCCCCGCGCACCCTGACCGCCCCCGTCCTCACCGTGCTCGATCCCGAAGAGCGCGCGCGAGTCGACGCCGCAGGCGTCGGCCTGTACCGGGCGATCCATCGCGACTCGGTCGCCGACGTGCTCGAGGATCTCAAGCGTCAGCGCGTGAGCGCCGTCCTCATCTCCGTCGTGCGGTGTGCGCGCGACGGTGAGCGGCGCACCGCGGCGATGGTGCGCGAGTTCCCCTCGGTGCCCACCGTCGCGCTGCTCGGCAACACGCCGCCCAGCGCAGAGGCGCTGCTGCAACTCGGGAATGCTGGCGTGACGCGACTCATCGACGTGCGCCTTCCTTCAGGATGGAGTCGGCTCCGGCAACTACTCGGGAGCCAGGCTCCGCACGAGGTCGATCGCGTTGCGCTCGAGGCGATCCGCGCCGAGCTCGGCGAGGTCACGCCGGACTGCTGGTCGTTCTTCGAGTCGCTCTTCAGCTCGAGCGATCGCGCGGGGACCATCCGCGAGCTCGCGTTGCGCGCCGGCGTGCTGCCCAGCACGCTCATGAGCCGGTTCTTCCGCGCGGGACTTCCCGCGCCGAAACGATACCTCGCCTTCGCGAGGCTGTTGCGGGCCTCGCGGCTCTTCGAGGACAGCGGCCACTCGATCGCCGATGTCGCCAACGCGCTCGAGTACTCGTCGCCGCAGAGCTTCGGGCGCCACGTGCGCACGCTGCTCGGCATCACTGCCGGGGAGTTCCGCGCGCAATACGGCTCGACGCGCATGCTCGAACGGCTGCTCGACGACCTGGTGCGGCCGCACAGGCGGAAGTTGCGGGTGCTGCGGCCACTCGCGCTGCGGCCCGGCATGCGGCGCACCCCGCCCGCCCTGCGCGACCAGACGCCGGCCTTCCATCGCCGGTTGCACTGAGCGCGCGGCGCAGCGCGTTACAGCGCGTTACAGCGCGTTACATCCGCGCGACGATCTCCGACGCGAGCGCGAGCGTGGCCACCGCGAGACCGGCGGCCTCGACCGCTTCGCGCCCCCCCTCCTCGCGATCGACCACCGCGAGCACGCCGACGACGTTGCCGCCGGCCGCGCGCACCGCTTCGACCGCCTTCAGCGCCGAGCCGCCGGTGGTGATCACGTCCTCGATCACGACCACGCGGTCCCCGGAGAGGAACGCGCCCTCGATGAGCTTGCCCGTGCCGTGCGTTTTGGCTTCCTTCCGCACCGTGAAGGCGCGTGTCGGCATGCCGGCGAGCTGGCTTGCGTAGGCGATCGCGTAGCTCACGGGGTCGGCGCCGAGCGTCAGGCCGCCGACCGAATCAGGGTGCCATCCGCGTTCGCGGACCGCATGCAATCCGAGCGGGCCGATGAGCGAGAGGCCCTCGGGATGCATCGTGGTGAGGCGGCAGTCGATGTACAGATCGGACTGACGACCCGAGGCCAAGGTGAACGTGCCGCGGCGCACGCTGCGCTGGGCGAGGAGATCGAGGAGTCGGGTGCGGTGGTCCATGCGGGCACTGTATTGTGAGCCGGGGAGCGGGTCAATGAGGCGGCGATGCTGGTCTGGGTGATCGCGACGGCGATCGCGGTGGGGTTCGCGACGTTCCTGCTCTACGAGCGGGGGCAGCGCCGCCGTCTCAAGGAGCGCAGCGCCGAGCTCGAACATCTCTCGTTCGAACTCGCGCGCGCCAACCGCGCCAAGTCGGAGTTCCTCGCCAACGTGTCGCACGAGCTGCGCACGCCGCTCGCGGCAATCGTCGGATTCGTCGATCTGCTGCACGACGGTTCGTACGGCGAACTCGGCCCGCGCATGATCGGACCGGTGGAGCGCATCCAGGCGTCGGCGGGGCATCTGCAGGCGCTCGTCGATCAGGTGCTCGATCTCGCCAAGCTCTCGGCCGGTCGGCTCGACGTGCATCGCGAGCCGCTCTCGCTGCGCGCCTTCGTGATCGACGTCGCGAGCGAGATCGAGCCGCTGGTGATCGAGAAGCGCCTCGCGCTCTCCATCCAGGTGCCGTCGACGCTGCCGCGGGTGAGCACCGACCCGACGCACCTGCGTCAGATCCTCGTGAACCTGCTGGGCAACGCAGTGAAGTTCACGACAGAGGGCAGCATCACGTTGCGCGCGACTTTCGTCGCCGACGGCGCGGTGACGGCTGCGACGCGCACGGCCACCAAACGGCCACTGCTCGCGGCGGGCGGCGACTGGATCGCGCTCCAGGTGATCGACACCGGCATCGGGATCGCCGCGAAGGATCACGAGCGGATCTTCGAGGAGTTCGAGCAGGTGCAGCCGGGCTCCCGCGGGGACTCCGAGCGGCGGGGCACCGGGCTCGGGCTCTCGATCACGCGACGCCTCGCGCGGCTGCTCGACGGCGACATCACGCTCGACAGCGAGCCGGGGCGCGGCTCGAGCTTCACCTGCTGGTTGCCGGCGGGCCCGGCCCCGCGAGGGCCGGTCCAGGGGCCGAACTAGCGGCCGAACTAGCGGCCGAAGAGCCCCTTCATGCGCGAGAGCAGGCCACTCGAGGCGTCCTTGCTGGACGCGTCCTTGGTGACGCTCGACGGGAACGGATCCCGGAGCACCTCGGCGAGCGCCTCGGCGAACGCGGTGACGTCGGCGTAGCGCTCCCCTGGCGCCTTGGCGAGACCTTTCATGACGACCGCTTCGACCGCCGGCGCGTAGACGATCTCCGGCTTCGCCTTGTTCAGCGGCACCGGCGGTTGCGACAGGAGCTGCGTGAACATCTCGCGCGGGCTCTTCGCCGTGTACGGTAGTGTGCCGGCGAGGAACAGGTAGGCCATGGTCGCTAGCGAGTACTGGTCGGCCGCGGGTGACACGACCTCGCCCGAGAGCGCTTCGGGCGCGACGTACATCAGCGTGCCGACGAAGAATCCGGCGCGCGTCAACCGCTGGTCCGGCGTCACGTCCGTGGCCGTCGCGATGCCGAAGTCGAGCAGTTTCACCGTGCGCGTGTCGTGGTCGTACATCAGGTTGTCGGGCTTCAGGTCGCGGTGCACGATCCCCGCCGCGTGGGCGGCGAACACGGCACCGGCGATCTGGCTGACGACGGCCGAGACCTCGTCGGGCGGGAACGGAGCGTTTCGCTTGGCGTAGCTCTCCAGGAGCTCGCCCTGCGCCCATTCGATCACGAGGAACGGCAGTCCTTTGTCCTCGCCGGTCTCGATGGTCCGGATCACGTTGGGATGCGTGACGCGCGTCCCGAAGCCGGCCTCGCGCACGAAGCGCGTGACGGCGGTCCGGTCCGCGCGCAACTTCTCGCGCAAGACCTTGAGGGCAACGGTCCCGTGCTCGGGATGCTCCGCGCGATATACCGTGGCGGTCCCGCCTTCCCCGACTCGGTCGAGGAGGGTGTATCCGGCGACGGTAGTTCCTACGAGAGGGTCTCTGGCCACGCGGCGAAGCTACCGGGTGGCACTGCCGGGGGCAAGCGAGTCCGATGGCGCCCCGACGATGACCGATGCGCGGGAGGCGGGGTAGATTCAGCATCGCGCCGCTGCCTCGGGGCGCCTCAACCTCCGGGTCCCATGCGCCCCCTTCCCTCGTCGATCCTCCGCGCCGCCGTCCGATCGTTGCCGGCGCTCCTCCTCGTTGCCGCATGCGGCCGTGGCGGCCGCACGGCCGCTCCTGCCGACGCACCGGCACCGCAGGGCGGCGGCGCGCCCGCGGTGCCGGCGGTGCCCGCGCGCAACTCCCAGGCGATCAACTTCGACGCGACGCCGCTCTACCGGCAGATGGGGATGATCGCGCGCGGACTCCCCTTCCCGCTCCTCGGGCGCGCCGCCTTCGCGGCGAGCGCGAGTCCCGATACCACGCATCTGATCGTCGGACTCACGTTCGCGAACAGCGCCCTCAGCTTCGCGCGCGAGGCCGACAATCGCTTCCGTGCGGGCTACACGGTGACAGTCGCCGTGATGCGCGACAACACGGTCGTGGCGCAGGGCGACGCGACCGAGCAACTGCTGGTCGGTGCGTTCCGCGAGACGTCGCGGACCGACGAGAGCATCGTCCATCAGGAGATCCTCGACGTGACGCCGGGCCGCTACACGCTCACCATCGTCGTGCGGGATGACGGGAGTCAGCGCAGCGCGCGCGAACAGATGACGATCACGGTGCCGCGTCTCGGAGCGGGTTCGTTCTCGACGCCGATGCCGATCGTCGAGGTCACGCCGCGTGCCGCGCTGGACTTGCTGCCGCTCGTGCTGCTGAATCCGAGCGGGACGGTGGTTGCCGGGCGCGACAGCCTGCTGCCGATCTACGTCGAAGCGTACGGCGACACCACGGCCCCCGTCCGACTGCTCGTTCGCAGTGAGCGGGGACGCACGCTCTGGAACGACACGGTGCGCGTGACCCCGCGCGGAGGCGTGCGCTCGGGTGTCGTCGAGGTGCCGGTCTCTCGCATCGGTATCGGTGTGGCGCAGCTGACCTTCGTGCGCGACGGCGGATCGGACTCGTCGTCGACCTATGTGTTCGTCGGATTCGGGGGCGACCTGCCGGTCGCGACGTACGAGGACATGCTGAACTTCCTGCGCTTCTTCGCGGCCCCGTATCGCCTGCAAGTACTGCGCGACGCCAGCGAGGAGGCGCGGCCCGCCGCCTGGGCGGCGTTCGTGCGCGAGACCGACACGCAGCCGCAGACGATGGAGCACGAGGATCTGCGCGCGTACTTCGGGCGTCTCATGCGGGCCAACTCCCGCTTCCGCGAGGAGGCGACGCCGGGCTGGCTCTCCGACCGCGGCCGCGTCTTCATCACGCTCGGCGAACCCGATCAGGTCATCGAACCGCTGGCCGGAGACTTCTCGCGCAACCGCCAACAGTTGTGGGAGTACCGCAACCAGAACCTGCAGCTCGTCTTCTACGACCAGACGGGCACGGGACGGTGGCGGCTCACGCAGTCGAGCGAGGTCCGCTTCGAGGCGGAGTATCGGCGCCGGTTGAAGTGAGCGAGGCGCGCCCGCTTCCGTGGCGCGCGGAACTCTCCCGCAAAGGGATCCATCTCGCGTCGGCCGTATTCCCTCTCTCCTGGGGACTCGGTCTGGTCGAGCCCGTTGTCGTGAAGGGCGCGCTCGTGGCGGGCCTCGTCGTCGCTGTGGCGCTCGAACTCGGACGGCATCGCATCGCCGCGGTCGAGCGCTGGTTCACGGCCTGGTTCGGCGGGATGCTGCGCGAGCACGAGGCGCGTCGCGTCACCGGTGCGACGTGGCTCCTCGCGGCGATGCTGCTCTGCGCGCTCGTCCTGCCTGCGCGCGCCGCCCTCTGTGCTCTGTGGGCCGGTGCGGTCGGTGACGCCGCGGCCGCGCTCGCGGGTCGCGCCTTCGCTGGACGCGCGGCGGCCGAGGGCAAGACGTTCACCGGCTCGATCGCCTGCGCGCTCGCGAGCGCGAGCGGTCCGTGGTGGATCGCCGCCGCCTCGCCGCTCGCGGCCCTCGGCATCGGCGTCGCCGCGGCGATCGCGGAACGTCCACGCCTGGCGATCGACGACAACGTGCGCGTCGCGGTGGTCGCGGGCCTCGCGGCATGGGGCCTCGGCGTCGCGTAACTTTCGGCCATGTCGATCCCCGGCCGCCCGCGTCTGTATCTCATCGATGGCTACGCGCTGATCTTCCGCGCCTTCCATGCCCTTGGCGGCGGCGCGCCACTCCGCAACGCGCGCGGCGAGAACACCGGCATGGCCAAGGGCGTCAGCGACTTCCTCAAGCGCCTCATCGAGAAGCACAAGCCCGATCACCTCGTCTGGGTGAACGACGCAGGGTCGTCGGGTCGCGAGGAGATGCTCGCCTCGTACAAGGCGAACCGCGTCGCCCTGCCGCCCGAGGAGCAGGAGGACTTCGATACCGGACTCGAACGCGTCCGCCAGCTCCTCGCGGCGTACCGCATCCCGACCATGGCGCTCGACGGCTTCGAGGCCGACGACGTGATCGCGACGCTCGCCAAGCAGGGGGCCGCTCAGGGACTCGAAGTCTGCGTCGTCTCGGGCGACAAGGACCTGCTGCAGCTCGTCGCGCCCAAGATCTGGGTGCTCAACCCGTGGCACGGACCGCCGGGGCGCACCACCGAGAAGTGGTATGGGCTCGAGAATGCGCACGAGCGGCTCGGGGTCCCGCCCGAGCGCGTCGTCGACTATCTCGCCCTCGTCGGCGACACGGCCGACAACGTGCCCGGCGTGCGCGGCATCGGGGACAAGGGCGCGCTCGCGCTGATCGAGAAGTGGGGCACGGTCGAGGAGATGCTCGCCCATGTCGACGAGATCGAGCCCACCCGCACGCGCAACGCCCTCGCGCAGCACACCGACGACGCGCGGCTGAGCAAGAAGCTGGTGACGCTGCAGGACGAGCTCGCGGTCACGCTCCACGCGGACGCGCTCATGCCCGGCGATCCCGACTGGGCCGCACTCCGCGACCTCTTCGTCGAACTCGAGTTCAACGCGGCGGCGCGCGCGGCCGCAGTGAACGCGGACGGCGGGAAAGCCGCATCGGTGGGCGCCGCTCGCGCCGAGGGTGATCACCCGGCGGAGGACGAAGCGCACATGGTGAGCGCACGCCTGGCGCGCAGCGTGGTGCCGGGCACGCCCGACGCGGTCGCCACGCGCTACCGCACCGCCGACACGGTCGCGCTCGTCGCCGAGATGATCGCCGAGGCGCGCGCGGCCGGCATGATCGCCGTCGACACCGAGACGATCCTCGACGCCGATGCCCCGCCGATCATCACGCCGATGCGCGCCAACCTGGTCGCCATCTCCGTCGGCACCGCGCCCGGGAAGGCCTGGTACCTTCCCTTCGCGCACCGTGTGCCGAGCGAAGCGCAGGGCGGCCTCGCGCTCGGCGACGCGCCGGTGAAATCGAAGAAGGCGCCGACGGCCGAGAGCTCGATCGCCGCGCGACTGCTCGCTGAAGGAGCACACGCGGTCACGAACCTCCCGCCACTCCTCTCCGACGCGATGGCGCCGTTGCGCGCCCTGCTCGAGGACCCGTCGGTGCGGAAGACGGCGCACAACGCCAAGTACGACCTCCTCGTGTTGCGACGCGCCGGCGTGAGCCTCCAAGGACTTGATTTCGATTCCATGCTCGCGAGCTATGTGCTCGACCCGAGCCGCCGCTCCCATGCGATCGACGCACTCTCGGTGGAATTCCTCGGCGTCGCGATGACCGGCTTCGACGAACTCTGCGGCAAGGGGAAGCAGCAGGTCCCGTACGCCGAGGTGCCGATCACGGCGGCGCGCGACTACTCCTGCGCCGACAGCGACATCGCGCTCCGCCTGCGCGCGCTCCTCGAGCCGCGGCTCGTCGAGCATGAGGTGGGCGCGCTCCTGCGCGACGTGGAGCTTCCGCTCGTCGACGTGCTGGCGGAGATGGAGTGGACCGGCGTCACCATCGACGTGCCCTGGTTCCACTCGCTCAAGATGCGGTTCGAGGCGGCGCGGCGCGAGCTCGAGAAGCAGATCCACGCCGAAGCGGGCGAGGAGTTCAACATCGCCTCGAATCCGCAGCTGCGCGCGATCCTCTTCGAGAAGCTGGGGCTTCCGGTCAAGAAGAAGACCGCGACCGGCCCGAGCACCGACGCGAGCGTGTTGCAGGAGCTCGCCGACGAAGGCCACACGCTCCCCGGCCTGCTGATGGAGTACCGCGAGCTCGCGAAGCTCGAGAACACGTATCTCGACACGCTCCCGTCGCTGGTGAATCCTCGCACGGGCCGGCTGCACACGTCGTTCAACCAGACGGTCGCGAGCACCGGGCGCCTCTCCTCGAGCGACCCGAACCT
This sequence comes from Gemmatimonadota bacterium, assembly GCA_043748515.1. Taxonomy (GTDB): domain Bacteria; phylum Gemmatimonadota; class Gemmatimonadetes; order Gemmatimonadales; family Gemmatimonadaceae; genus Pseudogemmatithrix. Next base: position 8,207 of record JAYTNC010000184.1, read on the forward strand.
CCAGAACATCCCGATCCGCCGTGAACTCGGGAAGGACATCCGCCGCGGCTTCATCCCGCGCGCCGGCTGGCGGTTCATGGCAGCGGACTACTCGCAGATCGAGCTGCGCCTGCTGGCGCATCTCTCCCACGACCCGGCGTTCGTCGAGGCTTTCCGCGCCGGAGGCGACATTCATCGTCAGACGGCGAGCGTGATCTTCGACGTGCCGCTCGCGCAGGTCACGAGCGAGATGCGCGCGCGCGCGAAGACGATCAACTTCGCGACGATCTACGGGCAGGGCGCGCACGCGCTCTCCCGCCAGCTCAAGGTCGACCACGCCGAGGCGAAGGCATTCATCGAGACCTACTTCGTGCGCTTCGCCGGTGTGCGGCAGTGGCTCGACGCGTCCGTCGAACAGGCCCGCACGCGCGGCTACGTCGAGACCATCTTCCGCCGCCGTCGGTACATCCCCGAGATCCTCGATCGCAACTTCAACACCCGCGCCTTCGGCGAGCGGCTTTCACAGAACTCGCCCATCCAAGGCTCGGCGGCGGACCTCATCAAGGTCGCGATGATCCGCATCCAGCACGCACTGCGGTCGACCGCGATGGGAGCGAAGATGCTGTTGCAGGTGCACGATGAACTCGTGTTCGAGTTCCCGCCGCAGGAAGAAGAGACTCTGCGCGCGCTCGTCGAGCGCGAGATGACCACGGCGATCGTCCTCGACGTCCCGCTCGTCGTCGACATCGGGACCGGTGTGAACTGGCTCGAAGCAAAGGCCTGATCCGGGCGCCGGGAGCCTGGCATCGTCGTTGCACTGTGCGGCAGTCGTCGTCTGTTGCTGTGGGGAGGTCTCTCCAACTCGCCGGCCGCTTGCGGGGCAACCGCTTTTGTACCAATGTGTTACGGTGCGCCGCTCCTACGGCCCTTGCCTTGCCACTGTTGTAAGTGCAGGCCGGTGTCCGATTTCAGCCAGTGTCGGCGTGGTCGTGACACCGGTCACCATCCGGCGCATGTTCGCACCTTACCAGGGATCCTGGTCTCCTGATGGCACAGCGTCGCGGTTTCACCCTGATCGAGCTGCTCATCGTCGTGGTGATCATCGGCATCCTCGCGGCGGTCGCGGTGCCGAAGTTCGCCTCGACGAAGGGGCGCGCCTACGCGGCGAGCCTCAAGGGTGACCTCCGCAATCTCGCGACGGCGGAAGAGGCCTACTTCTTCCTGTGGCAGACCTACAGCACCGACACGCTCGCCATGAACTACAGGTCTACGAACGGCACCAGGCTGCTGATCATCGGAGCGACGGCCGGTGGGTGGGCCGCGGTGGCGACGCACCCGATGTCGTATCCGCTCACCTGCGCGATGTACAACGGCAACATCACCGCGCCCGTCCCCGCGACCTCCGAGGGAGTCGTCGGCTGCCAGTGAGTCCCGCCGGAGATCCACTGCCCGTTCGGATCCCGCCGCCGAAGGACCTCGTCGCATTGCAGCTCGAATGGACCGAGTTCGGGGCTCGTCGCGAAGGGATGATCCACGCGATGCGCGGCGGTCTGTGGCTTCACCGCCATCTCTGGCTCGGCAAGCGCTTGGCGCACCTCGTGTCGTGCGACAAGGAGCGGCTGCTCGTATGGGGGCGGCGTGTCGGGATGCCCGGCGAGCGGTTGCAGTACCATCCGCTGAAGGATCCGCGAGACGGCATGCGCCGCGACGCATGGCACTGGGACTTGGGCGGTCCCTACCTACCGCCGCCACGATGACCGCGCGCGCGGCGTGGCTGATCCTTCCTGCTCTGTTCGTCGCCTGCGGCGACCGCACGGGCGAACGGGTGGCACGCGCGATCCCGGTAGCGGAGTCGCTCGCGGTCGCGAGCGACGTTGTTCGATCGGCCGAGCCGACGGAGACAGGAGTCGTGCCCGTCGTGCTCGCAACGGCCTGCATCGACGCGGATCCTGCGGTCGGCGCACCATGGACGCTGCGGCAGGTGGACGGCTCGCTCGCGCCGCTCGCGCTCGAGGCCATCGGGTCGCTCGCCTCGCGTGACTCCGCCGGACTCGCCGCGCGCATCGCGCGCGCGGTGGACGTGCTGCCGAGTGACACGAGCGAGGCAGACTTTCGCGGACTGCCCGTGGCCGTGCGCGCGGCTTGGCGTTTTTCGCCGGCGCCCGGCGACACCATCGTGGTGGCACTCGTCGCGCGCCGGCTGCCGATGGAATCGAATCCGCTCGAGGAGCTCTTCTTCCTCGTGGCGGCACCCGGACAGCGACAGGGCGTGCGCGACCCGCTCGTTGAGGGATGGGTCATCCGCGAAGTGGCCACCGAGGAATCGATCGCGGTGCGCGAACTCCTGGCGGCCTACAGCGCGCGGGACGCGCTCGCGCTGGTCATCGCGCACGACGCCGGAGCGGGTGTGCGCGCCGAACTCCTCTCGCGGCGCGCGTCGAAGTGGAGCGTCGAGTGGAGCGGACCGCTGCCGTTCTGCACACCGTAGGTGAGTCGGCCGACTCAAGCGCGACCGAGTCCGGCCGGCGCCGCCGCGCGACCCCGCAGCAACGCGAGCAACACGAGCGTCAGCACGTACGGCAGGGCGATGAACAGCTGATACGGCAGCGACCAGTCGAGCGCCTGGAAGAGATACTGCAACGCGAAGGCGGCGCCGAACACCAAGGCGGCGAGCGCGGTGCCGAACGCCGACCAGCGCCCGAGCACGACGATCGCGAGCGCGATGAATCCCCGCCCGGCGCTCATCCCCTCGCTGAACGCCCCGACCTGCGCGAGCACGAGCGTCGCACCGCAGAGACCGCCCATCGCGCCGGCGAAGAGCAATGCGCCCAGCCGCATGCGCCGTGGCGCGACACCCGCGGCCTCTGCAGCCTCCTTGTGTTCACCCGTCGCGCGCAACGCGAGGCCGGCCTGCGTGCTCCGAAGCCACCAGGCGAGCAGGGGCACGAGCAGGTAGAGCGCGTAGGTCGGCAACGTCTGGCGGAAGAGGGCGGGCCCGATGATCGGGATCGCCGAAAGCCCCGGGATGGCGAGGGGTGCGATGGTCGAGGTCGCCAGCCCCGCGCCGCCCGCGCCGTACAGACCGCGATAGATCGCGCCGGTGAGCCCGAGCCCGAGCATAGTGACCGCTGTGCCGGCGATGATCTGATCGGTGCGCAGGCCGATGACGAAGAGAGCGAAGATCGCGGTGATCATGACGCCGGCCGCCATGCCGCCGGCGAAGCCCACGACCGGACCGCCAACCCCCGCCGCGATGAGCGCACCGAGGCACCCCGCGATGATCGCGCCCTCGAGTCCGAGGTTGATCACGCCCGAGCGCTCGGCCACCAGCTCTCCGATCGCGGCGAAGGCGAGCGGCGTCGCGGTGCGCACCGCGGCCTCGAAGAACGGAACGAGCAACGCTTCCATCAGGCGGCCTCGGGTCGGGCCGCGCGCTGCTGCGCGCGCAGGCGCTCGGTCAACTGCCGTCCGCCAAGCACACCGAGGATCACGAGCGCAACGAACACCTGCACGATCACGGCGGGCACGCCGGCGTCGCGTTGCATCGCCGCCGCGCCCGCCTCGAGCGCGCCGAAGAAGACGGCGCTCAGCACGACCCAGCGCGGATCGAGCCGCGCGAGCAGAGCGACGGCGATCGCGGTGTAGCCGTATCCCGGCGAGATCCCTTCGTACAGCGCCCAGGTGACTCCGCCCACCTCGGACGCTCCCGCGAGGCCCGCGCACGCGCCGCTCACGAGGAAGATGCCGAAGCTCGTCCTCGCGACATCCACGCCCCCCGCGCTCGCCGCGGCGCGCGCGCCGGCCCCCACCACGCGCACGCGAAAGCCGCCGGCGGTCCGCGTGAGCCAATACCAGCTCGCGCCGGCGAGCACGAGACCGAGGGCGAAGCCGAGATGCAGACGTTGCCCATCCAACAGGAAGGGCCAGCGTGCCGCCTCGGCGATCGCCCGGGACTGCGGATAGATGCCCGTCGGTTCCTGCAGCGGACCGCGCACCACCCAGCTCAGCAGCGCGTGCGCGATGAAGTTGAGCATGATCGTGCTGATCACCTCGAGCACCTCGAATCGCCGTCGGAGCCATGCGGCGATCCCGGCCCACGCCGCGCCCGCGCACATGCCGCCCACCGCCATCGCGGGCACCGTGACGATCCCGGGCATCGCCTCGAGCCACTGCGCGAACGCCGCGGCGGCGATCGCGCCGGCGACCAACTGTCCTTCCGCACCGATGTTGAGCACGCCGGCGCGGAACGCGAGCGCGACGGCGAGGCCCACGAGCACCAGCGGCGTCGCGCGCACGAGCGTCGCCGACCAGAACGCGAACGGCGATCCAAAGGCACCGTCCCAGAGCGCGAGCAGCGCGTCCATCAGCGGGCCCCCAGCAATGCGCGTGTATATGGCGTGCGATCGTCGGAGTCGGCGGGACGCGCCACCTCGTGCACCTCGCCGTTGAAGCAGGCCACCACACGCGTCGCGACGGAGAGCACCTCGTCGAGGTCGCTCGAGTGCATCACGATGGCCGGTGGCGGGGACCCGCCGGCGTTCGCGATCTCGTCGAGTACGCGGGACGACGCGCGGAAGTCGAGTCCGCGCGTCGGATTCTCCGCCACGAGCGCAGCCGACGCCACGCGCCGCTCCCGACCCACGACGAACTTCTGCTGATTGCCGCCTGAGAGGGTCCGAGCCGGCGCTTCGGTGCCGCTCGCGCGCACCTGGAGTTCCCGGAGCACCGAGGAGGTCGCTTCCCGCACCGCGTCCCATCGAATTCTCCCGCGCGCCTGACCGGACTCGGCGAGCGCGAGGTTCTCCGTGAGCGTGAGCTCGGGGATCAACGCGTCGTGCAGCCGGTCTTCGGGGATGAAGCCCACGCGCGCCGGACGGGTCACCTGCCCGCGGGTCGGTTCGAGCCTTCCCGCGAGGATGCGCAGCAGTTCATGCTGTCCGGCGCCCTCCACGCCGAGGACGCCGAGGACCTCACCGGCACGGACCTCGAGCGTGACGTCCCGCAGGCGCGTCACGCCGCGTGCGTCGACGTAGGTCACGTGCTCGAGCCGTAGCACCGGCGCGACCTTCGCGTCCGCAAAGGGGTCGGCGCTGCGCTGGGCGCTGCGACGAGTGAAGCTTCGAGTCTCGGACCGGGCGGTCGCGAGGACCGGCGCGTCCGCGTCCCCGACAAGGGCGGCGACCACCTGTGCCTCCGTGAGTCCGGCGCGGGCACCGGCGAGAACGGTGCGCCCGAGCCGCAGCACCGTGAGGTCGTCGGCGAATGCGAGTGCGTCGCGCAGCTTGTGCGTGATCAACACGACGGTGCCGCCGCCGTCGGCGAAGCGCCGCAGCCACTGCAGGAGCTCGCTGGCCTCCGCGGGCGAAAGGACCGCCGTCGGTTCGTCGAGGATCAGAATGCGCGCTTCGTGGGCCAGCGCCTTCACGATCTCGAGCCGCTGCTGCGCACCGACGCTGAGATCGCCCGCGCGTGCGGCCGGATCGAGCACCAATCCCGACTCGCGTCCGATCGCAACGATCCGCGCCGCCGTCGCCCTCGGATCGAACCGACCGCGGCCTCCGAGGGCGACGTTCTCGGCGACCGTCATCGCCGGCACGAGCATGAAGTGCTGGTGCACCATGCCGAGTCCCAGCGCGATTCCGTCGCGGCTCGAGCGCAGGGTCACGGAAGCACCCCGTACCCGCAACTCGCCCGCTTCGGGAGCGAGCAGCCCGAAGGCGATCCGCATCAGCGTCGTCTTCCCCGCACCGTTCTCGCCGAGCAGCGCGTGGATCGTGCCGCTCCGCACCGTGCAGGAGGCGCCGTCGAGCGCGACGGTGCGCCCGAAGGAGCAGCGCACGTCGCGAAGGACGAGCGCCTCGTCCTCGGTCACAGTCCGGTCGGTGAGTGGACGAAGTCCCACGGCAACGCGAACCGCTCCGCGAGGTGTGCGGCGAGCGCGCGAACGCCAAGCGTCTCCGTGGCATAGTGCCCCGCGTAGATGATCACGAGTCCGCGCTCCGGGGCGTCGACCGCACTCCAGTGCGGCCCCTCGCCCACGAGGAGCGTGTCCACACCGGTCGCGTAGGCCTCGCGGAGCGTTTCCACCTGCGCGCCGGAGCCTGAGCAGATCGCCCAGCGTCGGGTGCGGTGGCCCGCGGGAATCTCGGACGCGACGGTGTGATGGCCCCAGGGAGTCGCCCACGCGCGCACGCGGTCGATCAACACCGAAGTATCGAGGTCCGATTCGCCCCGCACACCGCAGTCGATCTGCTGATGCCGCGCGTATCCGCCGCTCACGGTGAGGGCGAGCACCTCGGCGAGGAGCCGCGAGTTGCCGAACGTCGCGTGCGCGTCGAGCGGCAGGTGAGCCGAGTAGAGCGCGATGTCGGCGTCGAGCAGCGCACGCACGCGTCCTAAGTGCGGTCCGGTCAGTGGTTGCAACCCGCCCCAGAAGAGCCCGTGGTGCACGAGCAGGAGGTTGGCGCCACCGGCGGCCGCGGCGTCGATCGTGCGCTGCGAGCAATCGACCGCGGCCGCGATGCGCGTCACGGGGCCCCGATGCGAGACCTGTACGCCATTGAGCGCGGGCGGGTAGTCCGGCGTCTGCGCGACGTCGAGCAACTCGTCGAGATGCGCCGCGATCGTCGCCAGCGGCGTGCCGCTCACGGCGTCGATCCCCCGGTGGTCATGCGGTGCTCCGCGAACCGCGCGCGCGTCGAATCGATCCGTGCGGTCATCGCCGCAGGGACGACGCTCACTGCCGGATTCGGGACCCATCGCACGACGCCGCTCGATGTGTCGAGTCGAACGACGCGCGGGACGAACGTGCCGGACCGCACCTCGCGCGCGACCAACAGGAACGCGTGTGGCAGGTCGATCACCACGGAGCCGAGCGTGACTTCCGGTGCGACGGCGTTCTGGTCGGCGTTCGAGCCGATGATCCAGATGCCCGGGGATTCGCGCACCGCTTGGAAGACCCCGAGGCCGGCGGCATCCGCGTTCTGGAAGATCACGTCTGCGCGTCTGGCGATCTGCGCGAGTGCCTGTTCCTTCCCGGCGCCGGCGTCGTCCCAGTTCCCGATGAACGCCCCGAGGACCGTGATGTCCGGCCGCACTGCGCGCGCGCCTGCGGCGAACGCGTTGAAGCTCGCGGTGACCGGAGGAAGTTCGGTCCCGCCGATCGTGCCGAGCACGCCGGTCTTGGAGATCGAGGCGGCGGCCATGCCCGCGAGGTACGAAGGCTCGTCGAACGCGAACGAGAGCGCGGCGATGTTCGGCCCCACTCCGGTGCCACCGGTGGTGAGGTACGTCGTCCTCGGGTACTCGGGTCCGACGCGCTGCGCCGCATCCTGGAACTCGAAGCCATGCCCGATGACTAGCGCGTACCCGTTCGCGCCGTACTGCCGGAAGTTCTCTTCGAACTCCGCCGGCGTCTTCGTCTGAATGTGGCTGACCTCGGCGTCGATCGAGTCGCGGATGCGCTCGAGACCCCGGTAGGCGGACGAGTTCCACGACTGATCGGTGATGGGCCCCGGCGTCAGCAGTGCGACGCGGAAGGTGGTGGTGCCATCGGTCGCGCTTTCATTTGATACACAGGCCGCGATGGAGATCGTCAGCATGTGGATAATGAACATGGAGCGAGTGATACCGGAAATATTAACAGCCCTCAAGCGCTTGCTCAGCATATAGTTGACCTGCCTAAAGAAACAAATGAATAGAACCAACAAAATCTGTGGATAAGCGCATATGCTCCATCGGCGCAGGTTCGTTGCTGGCTCGTAACTGTCGCGTCTATCTGGAGGCTCTGGCGTCCTTGCTCTCGCGCGAGTCTTCCGGCCGGCCGACGAGCGCCAGTTCGGTCATCTTCACGCCGCCGTTGATCCGCGCGCCTTCCATTACCACGATCGACTTGGTCATGATATCGCCGTTCACCACTGCCGTCGACTGGAGCTCAAGTCGGTCCGTTGCCGTCACGGCTCCGTCGATCACACCACCCACCACCACTTCCTGCGCGGTGACGTCACCGTGGATCGACCCCTCCTTCGCGAGCATCACCTGGCGTGCGCGCCGCACACTGCCATCCACGCGACCTTCGACCTTGAGCACACCGCTGCACTCGATGTCGCCGCTCACCGTGGTGCCCGCGGAGATGATCGAGAGCGTGTTCTCGGTGGTGTTGCGGCCGCTGGTGCGGTTCGGGTTCTCGTCCTTTCCGAATATCGCCATCAGGTCTCTCCTTGGGGGGCGAGCGTGGTCAGCGAGCTGTCGGCACGGCCGCGCGGACGGCGGTCGTGTCCTGCTTCGGTGTCGGCGATCCGGTCGCGGCAGGCGTCGATGTCTTTGCGGCGCCGAGCATCTGCTGGACCTGTGCATAGCGTGCCTGCAACTCTTCGAGCGTGGCGGTCAGTGTATCGAGCCGCTCGGAGTCCTTGGTGAGTTTCCCAATCCGTTGCTGGAGGATCGGGACTTGGATCGCCTGTCCGGCCATCCATCCCCAGAGCAGGAGTGCGATGAAGTAGATGGCGAGCATCGGCCGTGAGAGGAGCACGGCGAGGAATCGGACCTGCCACGGCTTGAGCACGTAGTGCCGGTGGGCGAGTCCGTTCTCCCGATGCATGTGCACATAGAGCGCCCCAGACGACGGATCGAGGATTTGTCCGTGCGCATCGCGCGCGCCGGACGCCTTGATCGGCCTTGGCGTGATGTTGCGCGGCATCAGAGGCGGTTGGCGCCAAGGAGCAGGTCGAGCAACCGCTCGAAATCATCCGCGCTGTAGAAGGGGATCCGCAACTCGCCGCGCTCCTTCCCCGACTGCACGATCTTCGCATCGGTGCCGAGATGCTTGCGCAGCTGGTCCTCGAGGTGCCGCACCTCGGCGCTTCGCGCGTCGGTCGCTCCTGGCGTCGTCGCCATTCCCGCGCCGCCGGTCTTCTTGCCGCCGGCGCGCATACCCTCGCGGACGCGGCGCTCGACTTCGCGGACCGAAAGTCCCTGCGCCACGACCTCGCGCGCCAGTTCGGCGATGCGCGCTTCGTCGCCGATGCCGAGCAACGCGCGCGCGTGACCGACCGTCAGCTGACCATCCCAGACGAAACGGCGCACAGTGGCCGGGAGCGCGAGCAGGCGCAACGTGTTCGCGACGGTGGAGCGATCCTTCCCGACGATGTCGGCAACCTCCTGCTGAGTGAGCGAGAAGTCGCGGATCAACTGCTCGTAGCCCTCGGCTTCTTCGATCGGATTGAGGTCCGCGCGCTGAAGGTTCTCGACCATTGCGAGCGATAGCAGGAGCCGATCATCGACGTCTTTCACGATCGCCGGGATCTCCGTCCATCCGATGCGCTGAGCGGCGCGGAAGCGGCGTTCGCCCGCGATGAGTTCGAAGCCACCGCCTCTCGGCGCGGGCCTGACTGTCACCGGCTGTAGAAGGCCGCTCACACGCAGCGATGCCTCGAGGTCGGCCAGATCCTCGGCCTTGAACTCCTTGCGGGGCTGTAGCGGGTTGGGCCGGATCTGCGAGAGGGGGATCGTCCGCAACGCGGAGACGGGCTCCGCTACCTGGCGAGGAGCAGCGACGGTCCCACGGGCGGCGGCTTCGTCCTGTTGTTCCGCTCGGTTCGGCGCGCGGGCGAGCAGCGCCTCGAGCCCGCGTCCCAACCGCCTGTTCTTGTCGCCCGTCATAGATTCTCGGTGTCGTGAATTATTTGTAGAGCGTTACAATACAACAACTCGCGGCGTAGCCGCCGTGCCCGCTGACAAAAAAGCTGTAAGATGTTGGGGAGTAACGACTTAGCGAGTCTTGTGTGAGGAATGCATTTCGAGCAGTTCCTTCGCGACACCCATGTAGGCTTGAGCCCCGACAGACGCCACGTCGTACAAAATGATGGGTTTTCCAAAGGAGGGGGCTTCGGCGAGCCTGATGTTCCTCGGCACAACCGACTGAAATACCTTTGCTCCGAAGTACTCGCGCGCGTCGGCCGCGACCTGTCGCGACAAGTTGAGTCGCGCATCGTACATCGTGAGAACGACACCATCGATGCCAAGGTCCGGATTCACGCCCTGTTGCACCAGGTGCACGGTGTTCAGGAGTTGTGAGAGGCCCTCGAGCGCGTAGTACTCGCACTGCAGCGGGATCAGGAGCGCGTCCGCAGCCGCCAGCATGTTGATCGTGATCAGGCCGAGAGACGGCGGACAATCGATCAGAATGAAGTCGTAGCGATCCTTCACGAGCGCGAGCGCCCGGCGCATCGCGAGTTCCCGCTCGTTCTCGGTCACGAGCTCGACCTCCGCTCCGGCGAGGTCCGGCGTGGATGGCAGGACGTCCAGGTGTTTGAACTGAACGCCGCGCACGATCGCACTCTCGATCCGCTCGGCGTCGAGCAGTACGTCGTACACCGTTTCGCCGATCTCATCGCGTACGAGTCCGATGCCGCTTGAGGCGTTCCCTTGAGGGTCGCCGTCTACGAGCAGCACTCGCTGCTCCGCCGCAGCCAAGGATGCGGCAAGGTTCACGGCGGTGGTCGTCTTTCCGACTCCGCCCTTCTGATTGGCGATTGCTATTGTGCGGGCCACTGAGCTCCGAATATGGAACGAGGGTGAAACGGCGAATATACCGGATCACCCCTCCGCCTACCAGAGCGATTGTTTCACGTGAAACAACAAGAAAACCACAACTTGTTTCGTTTCACGTGAAAAACTCTTCTTCCTGGCCCGCTCTACGGCCGCGGGGCGAAGCTGAAGCGCGCCTCGACCGAGACCACGACCTTGAGTACGCCCGACTCGATCGGCGTAGCAACGTCGGCCCGTGCCTCGGACCGAACGGCCATCGACATCGCCATCTCCCTGAAGACCGGACCGGCGGAGATCGGGTTCGCGATGATCTCCACCACGCCGCTGATCCGCCCCCCTGCGGCCTCGGCGATCGCGTCGGCATCCGCGCGCGCCCGCAGGACAGCCTTCCGCATCGCCTCGCGGGTGGCCGCCTCGGTGCTCGCAGCGAAGAAGCGGAGCCCGCCGACGTTCGATGCCCCACGCGAGAGCCCCGCGTCGATCACCGTCCCGATGAGCGAGATCTGACGCACCTCGACCTGGATGCTGTTCTGCGCCTGATAACCGACCACTGTGGGCTTTCCGCCCTCGCGCGGATACTCGTACTCGGGGTTGATGCTCACCCCCTGCGTCTTGAGCTGTGCTGACGCGATACCGACGCGGCGGAGCGTGTCGAGCACGGCCGCTTGGATCCTGGCGTTCTCCGTTCCCGCCGCTGCCGCCGTGCGGCCGCGCGTCTCCACGGTGAAGGTGAGCACGGCGCGATCCGGGGCGATCTCCACCTCCTCGGTCGCCGTCGTGACGATACGCGGAGCTGCGGGCGCGACCGGCGCGCTCTGCGCGAGAACGGGAGAGGATGCGAACAGAATGAAAAACGCGCCACGCCGGGCGCTGCGGATGATCGACATGCGAAGACTCCTCTTTAATTAGTTGCACAAAGTTACTTTATTGCCGCCACCATCCCATGCGCATTCTACACGCCGTTCGACGTCATGGCTCCGCACGCCAGGGCCACGTGCAGCCCCGGAGTCCGGAGCGCCTCACGGCGCGAACGGCCGCCAGATGAATGGCGCACCGAGTGCCGGGCTCGCGCGCTCGAGCACATAGACGCGACGGCCGGGATAGTAGCGCGCGATCTCCACTTCGCGGCCCGGGAACCAGCGCGCATAGACGTTGCCGTCCTTCGCGAGCCGCAATGGAGCGAGGAGCGAGAAGCCCAGTTGGTCCTCCGCGATGCGCGCTTCGCAGCGTGCGCTGTAGCGGAGCCCGGGCAGCATGCGCTGCGTGTCGTCCGGCGAGCGCGTGCTCTTCACCAGTCGCGACGAGTCGGCCTGCAGCGGGACGAGACGCGCGCGCGCCGCCTCGCCGCGGAGGCCGGCCGCCTCGAGCGCACCGATCGCGGTCTCGAGCACGCAGGCGTCGGTGCGCTGGTACAGCCCCTCGGTGTCGCTCCGCGGGACACCGAGTGCCCACATGCGCGCCACGAGTTGTGCACCCCAGCTCTCCTTCACGAGCACGAGCGCATCGCGCACGCCGGCGCGCGCGGATTCCTGCTCGATCTCGATGCGCATCGAGCTCATGCCGTTCCGGTACTGCGGCGCGCGCACCAGCAGGATCGTGACGATGGCGTACGCAGCCCCGGTCACGAGCGTGACGCCTGCGGCGACGCGGCCGAGCGAGCCCGAGGGAAGCCGGTCGCGGATCACCAAGGCGGCGCGCGCGCTCCAGAGCACGAGCAGCGGAAGCAACGGCAGCATGAAGCGCGGCCCGAGCCAGAAGCCGTCATGCCAGTACGCCCAGTAGCCGACCACGAGCAGCGCACCTGACGCGAAGAGATAGCGGTCGAACGGTCGCAGCGCAGGACGCCACCAGAGCGCGATCGCGGCGGGCAACAGCGCCGGGAACGGCGTCTCGAAGAGATAGACCGAGAGTCGGGTGAAGTAGAGGCTGATCAACTCGATGCCGCGGAGCGGCGTGTGCTCCATTCCCCAAGGAGGCACGTGGAAGCCGATGGCGTGCTTGGGGCCCCACAGCAGGTCGTATCCGAAGAGCAATGGATGACCGGTCGTCCGCGAGTTGACCCAGAGCAGCAGCGCGAGTGGCACGGCGATGCCGACGCCGGAGAGCAGCAGCGTGACGAGTGGTCGTCCGCCGCGCCGCGCGCGCCAGAGCAACCAGGCGGCGGCGGGGAGCGCGAATGCCACGCCGTCGAGCGGGCGGATCGCCGCCGCGGCACCGAGACCGAACCCCGCGATCGCGCCCCAGACGGGATGCACGTCGTCGCGTGCGGTCGCGATGCCCAGCGCGACGATCGCGAACAGCAGCCAGAAGAGCGTGGTCGCGTGGTTCATGTGCGAACCGAACATGAAGGCGCCGAACGGCGTCAACGCGAACAGCCCCACGGAGGCGCGGTGCCAGCGTCGCGACGCCTCGGGCTCGAGCAGCTCCAAAAGCCGGGCGAACAGCACGACGCTCAGCGCACCGACGATCGGTCCGACGATCCACTCCGCGCCGACGAGCGATCCGAGTGCGAGCATCGCCGGGCCGCCGGCGGGAAACTGACTGTACGTCACGTCGCCGAGGTCGACCATGTGCAGCGTCGAGAAGAACTCGCGCAGTGGCGCGGTCGGCGGCGCGAGTTGTCCCTCGACGTACCAGCGCGCCTGGATCACCTGGACGATCTCGTCGATCGTGATCGGCCGTCCGGAGAAGACGACGAGCGCGATCACGAGATAGAGCGCGAGTGCGACGGCGGCGATCAGGAGCGTGAAACCGGTGCCGGCCGACCCCGCGCCGAACGATGGTGTCGCGACCGAAGCGTCCAGAATGTCCGGCGCCCCTGCCACCGCGGCCGTGCGCCTCCGCGAACGCACCACGAAGGCCGCCAGCCCGCCAAGTCCGCCGCAGAGGGCGAGACCATACGCCCAGTCGACGAGTCGCGCGAGATACTCCGCATCATGCTCGCCGCCGGGGAGCAGGTCGGCGATCGGCAGGAGCGAGAGCGCGAGGATGAAGAGCGCGATCAGCCGCGTCGCCATCGCGCAGCCTCCAGGACGAGGTTCTGCAGGTCGGCAGGGCTGACCCCGGGGATGGCGGCGGCCTGGGCGAGCGTCGCCGGCCGGCGTGCGGCGAGCTTCTGCCGCGCCTCGACGCTGATGGTGCGCAGTTCGGCGTAGGGGATGTCGGGCAGAATCACGCCACCCATCCGCTGCAGCCGCGCAGCCGCCTTGCGCTCGCGCGCGAGATAGCCGGAGTACTTGATCTCGAGATCGGCGGTGATGATGGCCTCGCGGTGCAGCCCGCCGCCGACCTCGCGCGCCTCGAATAAGTCGCTAAGTGAAACTTTCTGACGCCGCGCGACCTCGATGATCGGGACGCCGTAGGCGAGCGCGCGCTCGCCCGCGTCCGCGAGGACAGCGGCCGCCTGTGGCGGGAAGATCGTCGTCTCCTGTGCGAGGCTCGTCGCCAGGACCTCGTCGTCGAGGCGACGCGCGGCGATCGCACGTTCGTCCGCCGAGAGCAGGCCGAGCGCGAGCGCGGTCGGGTGAAGGCGGCCGAGCGCATTGTCCTGGCGCACCGTGAGGCGGAACTCCGAGCGCGACGTGAAGAGCCGGTAGGGTTCGTCCACGCCGCGGGTCACGAGGTCGTCGACCAGCACGCCGAGGTAGGACGACTCGCGGCCGAGCACCAGCGGCTCGTGACCGAGCGCGTGAGCGGCGGCATTGAGCCCGGCGAGGACTCCCTGCCCTCCCGCCTCCTCGTAACCCGTCGTGCCGTTGATCTGACCGGCGAGGAAGAGTCCCGGCAGCACGCGCGTGGCGAGGGTCGGGTGCAGTTGGGTCGGCGGGACGTAGTCGTACTCGATCGCATAGCCGGCGCGGGTCATGACTGCCCGCTCGAGGCCGGGAATGACCTGCAGCATCTGCGACTGCACGTCCGCGGGCAGCGAGGTCGAGAGGCCGTTGACGTAGAGTTCGGCCGTGTCGTGTCCTTCGGGTTCGAGGAAGATCTGATGCCGCTCCGCGTCGGCGAAGCGCACGATCTTGTCCTCGATGCTCGGGCAGTAGCGTGGACCGAGCGCGCCGATCGCCCCGCCGTACATCGCGGATTCGTGCAGCCGCTCCTGCACGAGCGCCTTCAGATCGGGCCCGGTGTACGTGATCCAGCATGGCAGCTGTGTTGGATGCCGCGTCCGCTCGCCGTTGCGCCTGGCCTCAGGCCAGAAGGCGGACCAGGAGAAATCGAAGTCCTCGATCTCGCTGTCTTGCCTCTGGAGATGCGTGTAGTCGACCGAGCGGCCGTCGATGCGCGGCGGTGTGCCCGTCTTGAAGCGCGCCGTTGCGAGTCCGAGATCGACGAACTGCTCCGCCAGGGTGATGGTCGCGGCCTCACCGGCGCGCCCGCCGCTCACCGAGCGTGTCGTCCCGACATGGATGCGCCCGCGCAGGAAGGTGCCCGTGCAGATCACCACGGCGCGCGACTCCAGTCGAATGCCGTCCGTCGTCTCGACCCCAGCCACCTCTCCGCCGGCGCCCATGAGCAGGCCGGCGGCAGTGCCTTGGAGGGTGACGAGCGTGGGGTGTGACTCGACGAGCTGTCGGACGGCGCGCCGGTAGAGTCCGCGGTCCGCCTGTGCGCGTGGCGCCCACACCGCGGGTCCCTTGCCGCGATTGAGCATACGGAACTGGATCGATGCGAGATCCGTGGCGCGTCCCATGATTCCGCCGAGGGCGTCGATCTCCCGGACGACCGTCCCCTTGGCGACCCCGCCGAGGGCAGGATTACAGGAGAGTTGCCCGATGGTTCCGAGCGCCGTGGTAAGCAGGGCGACGCGCGCACCGCGGCGCGCGGCCGCGACCGCCGCCTCGGTCCCGGCGTGCCCGCCACCGATCACGATGACGTCGAATGCCTGCGCTGAGTGCCGCACGCGGATAATCTATATAGTGCGCCCCGAGCGCCCGCATGCGCGGCTGCGCGCAGCGGTGCCCGGCCCGCCCGCACTCCCCCTCCACATCGAGCGACGTCGCGAGGACATGCGAATGCACATCAGCCACACTGAAGCTCACCACGCCACTGCGACCGGCCGCCTCCGCCGTCCCGTATGACGTCACGCCGGCTCCGCCGCGAGCGCGACCACATGCGCGCGCACCGCGGTCGGCGTTGGACGTGAATGAACAGCACGTCTCGGTGATCGCTGCGCTCGACGACTCGACCACACTTCTCGGGCGCGACTCCGAGGTACGTACGCGGATCGTGCGCGGGACGCGACCGGGCGCACTGACCGTGCCACGCGGGGCACCCGTGCGCGATGGTGATGCCTGATCGGTGTTCGCGGTCGACGAATCGCGGCGCGTGCATGCGAGCCGAGTCATGCTGCTGGCGCGTGGTTCGGACACAACGGCTATCGAAAGTCTTGCCGAACGGGCGCGGGTGGTAGTGTCTCCGTCCGAGGCGACATGCGAGGCGTCACGCGTTTCGTGGTGAGAGGCGCGCGCCATTTGTTCCTGATCGTCCCGCGCGCTCAAGTGCGTCGTTCCGCGGTGTTGTCTTGCAGCCGCTCAAGCGGATCGAGTCCGGCAGCCGGCATCGCACTTCGACGCGTCGGAACGCCTAGTCGCTTCATTCGCGCATAGATCGTCTTGCGGGTGACCCCGAACTCGCGAGCAACGGCCGACGTATCCCAGTTGTGCTGCAGCAGCGTCCGCACGAGCGCCTGCACTTCGCAATTGCCAAACGTATCGTCGTCGATCGCGGTGAGCGCGCACCAGGGCTTCCCGCCGCCGAGATGCCGGGAGAGGTGCTCAGACTCGATGCGCGCCGCACCGATCGCCCTCGTCGCCGCGTGCCACGCGACTTGGCGAAGCTCCCTGACATTGCCCGGCCACTCATGCTGCAGCAATCGGTCCCACGCTTCGGTTGCGATCGGTCGCGGACGGTCGCCCGCTCCATCGAGGAGCGCCATGAAGTGCTCGAAGAGTGGCACAATATCGCATCGACGCTCACGCAGTGGTGGAATCACTATCTCAAAGCCCAGGAGACGGTAGTATAGGTCGGCGCGGAATCGTCCGACGGCCACCTCGTCCCGCAGTGAACGATTCGTGGCAGTCACCAGCCGGAATGCACTCATGACGTCCGCCCGCCCACCGATCGGCCTGAATCGCCGTGATTCGAGCGCTCGCAGAAGCTTGGCCTGCGCATCAAGGGAGAGGCTGCAGATCTCATCCAGGAACAACGTGCCGCCGTCCGACTCGGCGATGAAGCCTCGGTGGTCCTCCACCGCGCCCGTGAACGCTCCTCGTCGATGTCCGAACATCGCAGCGTCGAACATCGACTCACTCGCCGCGCATACGTTCACCGGTACGAAGGATCCTCGTCTCCCGCTCTGGTGATGCAAGTCGAGTGCGACCAATTCCTTACCGA
The DNA here is from genome assembly GCA_043748515.1 of Gemmatimonadota bacterium. Lineage (GTDB taxonomy): Bacteria > Gemmatimonadota > Gemmatimonadetes > Gemmatimonadales > Gemmatimonadaceae > Pseudogemmatithrix. The sequence goes on from JAYTNC010000184.1 coordinate 25,133, forward strand.
CTCCGGTCTCTCCAGCAATGAGCACCGGGATCTCCGAGCGCGCCACAAGCGCGACCTCCTCGCGCAGTTGGCGCATGGCGACTGAATGCCCGATCATCTCGGATCGCGATTGCACGCGCGAGTCGCTCACCGCTCGCCTCCCGGTACGCGGGCACGCAGCGGGGTCGTCGCGCTATCCACATCGGCGTCGGTCGTCAGCACCGTGGGTGTCAGGAACAGGAAGAGCTCGGTCTCAGTGGCCCGGCGCGAGGCGCGTCCGAAGAGGCCTCCGAGTAACGGGATCGACGAGAGAATGGGCACGCCCGATTGATTCGAATCGCGCTGCTGGTCCGAGAGGCCACCGAGTACAGCCGTCTGCCCGTTCCTGACGAGCAAGCGCGTCCGCACCGATCGCGTCGAGATGACGGGCGCGTCGAACGCGGTCTCGGTGGTCACCGCATTCACTTCCTGCAGCACCTCGAGCATCACGTACCCGTCGGCGCTGATGGTGGGTCGCACAAGCAGGCGCGTGCCGACGTCCTTGTACTGCACCACCTGATCCCGTTGTGGCGCATCCGTGGGCAGCGAGCGCGATACCTGGACGAATGGCCGCTGACTCCCGACCAGGATCTCCGCCTCCTCGTTGTTCGCCGCGAGGACGATCGGGCGGCTGGCGATCGTGACGTCGCCTCGAGCGGCGGCCGCCCGGAGGGTCGCGTTGAGATCCACGCCTCCCACGCTCATGACGCTCACGACGAAGTCACCGAGGCCGATTCCCGTCGTCGAACCGCTCACGGTTGCGTTGCCCGCGCCCGGAATGGCCGTGGATGGAAGCTGCGTCGACATCCCGAACGAGAAGCCGCGGTCCTTCCGCACTTCTGCGATGAGAACCTCGATCATCACTTGGAGCGGTCGCACGTCGAGCTCTTGTACGGCTGCCTGGATCAGCTCGAAATCGCGTCGAGCCGCGCGGATCAGGAGGCTGTTGGTCGCTTCGTCGGGGACGATCGTCACTTCGCCCGCCAGTGCGGCGTTGATCCCGGCCGCTCCGACGACGGCCTGAGGCGCCACCGGTACTCGACCGCTCCCCTCGGGGACTCTCGAGTCACGGAGGGCGGCCGAAAGCGTCTGGCTCGAAGCGCCTCCAAGCTCACCGAGTGCGCCCGCCCGACCGTACAGTGCATTGACGGTCGCGGCGACGTCGGCCGCTCGCGCGTGGCGGAGCCGGAGCGTGAAGAGCACCAGCATGCCCGTGCTCGCAGGATCCTGAGGCGAGATCGTCGCCGCGATCGGGGGTGCACGAAGCTCGACACGTGGCAGAATGCGATAGAGTCCCGCCACCGTGTCGATCACGAGATTGTACTGCTGTGACTCGAGCAGACCGCGCAGAAGCGCAAGCACGGCGGATCGCGGAACCGGACGTGGCGTCTCGAGCGTGACACGATTGGCGGAGAGTCCGCTGATGACCACCGGGTGATCCAGATATTGGCCGAGACCTTGTACGACTGCGCGGAGATCCACATCCACCGAATCGGATGTTCACGCTGTCGGCCGTCTCGATCGGTGTCTGTGCACTCGCTGATCCGAACGCGCAGAGGAGAATGCCCAAGATCCAGCGTGATCGCGGTCGGAACGGATTCACGGACGCCTCAACAATGTTTCGCAAGGGTGGCCGGTCACGTACACGATCGGCAACCCCGGGCCGTGTCTGGCGCGGGCCGTGGCCACAGGAACTGTGACCGTCGCGACGGGCAGCAACACGGTGCGCGCGAGCATCGAGGACGACGACTTCGTGCCGCTCTGGAGTGGCTGGAAGCTCGCGACGTACACGACCCCAGTACCGTGGGCCGGCCTGACCGTGGCGCCTGAGAACCAGTTCGTGGACGCGCCGCCGTCGACATCCGGACTGACCCAACGCTTCGTCATCACGAACGTCGGAGACGTCACCTCCACGTTCACCTTCGGGTCGAGCGGATCGGGGTCGGTGACCGGCGTCAGTGCTCCTGCTCCAGCGACGGCAGCGATTGCACCCGGTGCGTCGGCCACCGTCACAACGACGGCCACCTCGCCAAGCGCCACGCTGGCGTGGGGCCGCGTCACCCTCACCGCGACGGCCGCCGGCCAGAGTGCGAACGCGTGGACGGAGATCACGAGCGTCTCCTCGCCCAGGCTGACGAACGGAGTCGCGCTCCTGAATCCCACCGGTGTCATCGAGAAGAGCCTCTGCGTCACTATCGCCGTCGGGCCTGGCGCCGCGGCCGAGTGTGGCGACCTTCGGCTCGCATACGGCCTCCCCGGCGTCATGACCAAGGGCAAGGGGCGCGCACCGACACTCATCTACAGCACGCAGGCGGCACATCCGACGACGGTCATCCCGGCGGATCTGTCGCTCACGAGCGTCGTGCTCGGCACCAACGTCACGGCAACGGTGGTCATCACCGCGGGGCCGGACAGCGGGACGAGCTTTCCTGCCGGGACCTGGCTGGCGAACGACTGGGCGCCCGGTGGGCGTCGACGCATCTTGGCCACGTTCGATGGCGCGTCGCTCCCGACCGGACGGTATCCGTATCGGCTCGACGTGCAGCTCAACGGAGGCGCGATCTACTCCGCATCGGGCGTCCTGCTCACCGTGAATCGCTCCGACTCGTACTTCAATGCTGGTTGGTGGCTCGCCGGGCTGGAACTGCTCGTCCCCTACACGACGAGCGCCTCCGTGAGAGACACATTGCTCTGGGTCGGTGGCGACGGGAGCGCGCGGGTCTTCACCGAGACCGACTGGAACAGCTGCGTCTTCCTGCACGAAGCACTCGACCGGCCGGACTCGATCGTCGGGACGCCGAGCCCAGGAGGGTGTTTGTCGCGGAGCCGTCGATCCTCCAACGGCACCAAAGTGGTGTTCGACGACCTGAGCCACCAGCATCGGCAGACGATCAATCGCCTTGGCGAGACCACGAACTTCGCCTACCGGTCCTCGGACGGGAAGCTCGACAGCATCACAGTGCCTTCGGGTTCAGTCGTACGCACCTACCGGTTCAGCTACACGGGCGGTGTGCTCGACACGATCCATGCGCCTCGTGTGGTCGAGACGACCCCGCGCTTCGTGGCGCTGAAGACCGAGACCGGCGGCGTTATGGCGGGGTCAATCCGGTCGCGTACCATCGCATTCCGGAGCTCCGCGCTGGACACGGTCGCGTTGGGCTATGAGGGGGGCAACGGAGCCGCGCAGGGCGACTACCGCATCGTCACCCGCAAGGACCGCATGAATGTCACGACGACGTTCACGTACGACGCGGCGTACCGCGTGGCGAGCGCGAGCGTGCCGGCGAGCGCGACCGAGCCCATCACGCAAACCCTGCGAGCGGTCGAGGGCCAGGGCGTTGGCACGGGTCTATCGGGGCAGGCCTTCCCGCTCGATTCCGCCTACACCCGGCTCGACGGACCACGCACCGATGTCGCTGACGTGAACAAGTGGTGGGTGAACAAGTACGGGGCACCGACCCGTGTCCGGAACGCCGTGGGCCTCGAGAGCCGCATGAGCTATGACGGCGTGTGGCCGGCCCTGCCGGCCACCGTGACCGACGCGGCAGGCGTCACGACCATGGCGACCTACCACGCCACGCGTGCCCTCGTGCTGCAGACCACGGTGAAGGCGCCCTTCGGTGGGGCAGACGCGGTCACGAACGTCCTGTGGGACGGCAAGTGGGACATGCCCACGACCATGACCGATCCGACCGGCGTGACCACGACGCGCACCTACGATGTCACGACCGGGAACCTCCTCACGGAACGCGTCGGATCGGATGTGAGTCGGACGACGACCTACAGGTACAACGAGACGACGAAGCAGCTATACGAAGTCTGGGCACCCGGAATCGCGGGTTCGGACCGGCTTTATTACGACGACGAGCTGGGAAACGTCAGTAGCACCCGAACGCCCCGCGGCGTGATGCAGTGGCTGTTCAAGGACCGGATCGGCCGCGACACGCTCACCCGCAGCTCCGTCGACACGATCATCGGGACCACGACCAAGCTCCGGGAACAGCGCCTCTCGTACGACCTCGCGGGCCGCGTCTGGCAGTCGGTGACCACCGCGCCGGCGATGTCGTATGCGCTGTATGGGCCGGCGCAGGGAGCATTCGATCCCACGCCGGTCGTCGCCGAGTCGCTGTTCGTCCGAACCACCTACGACAAGGAGAACCGTGCGCTCACCATCAACTCCTTCAGCCGCCCGGCGCTCGGGAACTGGGAGATGTGCGACGCTCCGGTCGGCAAGTGCGTTGGTGTGCCCCCGGGGACCGAAGGGTCCTATGATATCCGTACCTATGACTGGGTCGGCCGTCCGCTGACCCAACGCCTCGGCTCCGGCCCGATGATGGTGACGTACGATCCGGCCGGCAACGTCGTGAGCGAAGTCTCAAGGAACGGCTACACGATCCCGGCGACCTTCGACGCGGCGAACCGGCTCGTGAAGCGCATCGTCCCGAGCGTCACCCACCCTTCGGAGGCGTGCGCGCAGTACCCGTTCGGGCTGATGTATCCCCGGTTGCCGTCCCCTCACTGCTGGATGCGCTTCCCGCTCTATCCGTCCGCTGGGAGTTCGGCGCTCGTGATCGCGGCCGACACTACGCGCTTTGTGTTCGACGCGGCTGGGCGCATGGTCCGGGCGGACAACAAGGACGCCAGGATCTCGCGCTCGTACTATCCGGCCGGGGCCCTCAAGACTGATTCCTTGCGCACCCGCAGTTATGCGACCTCCTCATTCACCACCACGGTGTTCGGCACGACCTACATGTACGACCTCGGCGGTCGCCGGACCTCTCACGTGCTTCCGACGAATCTGGGGGACGGCACGATCACCTACGGGTACGACGCCGACCTCGGCTTCCTGAAGGATGTGTATCACGGGACGAGCCATGTGCAGTTCCATTACGACCTCGCCGGGCGGCAGGACTCGCTGCGGGTCTACAAGAACTTGGGCGGGAGCGAGACGCTGGGGGTCATCGAGCGGCGGTCCTACGACATGGACGGCCAACTCACGCACCTGGATCGTGTGCGCAAGGAGGGAGCGTGGTTCGTGGAGCTCCTGTTCAACGACTTGACGTACGACGCGCGCGGCAAGGTCCGGACCGCGCAGACCAGGAGTGCGGTCTCGACGATCAGTGTACAGTCGTCAAAGGTCACCTACTCCGGTCTGGGTGCGGTCGTCTCGTCGGAGAAGTGGGTGCCGAGCTCAGTCCGATGGGAGGCCGAACAGTTCCGTACGACGGCCATGGGCGAGGTGTTCCGCTCCCGCACCGATGTCGGCAGTCAGACGAGTCACTTCCCCGTGATCTCTGCGTTCGACATCAATGGCGCGCTGCAGCGGAAGACCCCGGTGCTGCCGGCGCCCGACCCAACGTATACCGACACCACCTACGTCAAGTATGACTTGGCGGGGAATGCGATCCGGTCTGGCGCGATCTACCAGAACCAGGCGGCCCTCGCAGACCGGTACTACACCGCGACCCGGA
>JAYTNC010000185.1:0-35943 GCA_043748515.1 Gemmatimonadota bacterium
TATCAGGTGAGCTCGCTCGAACGCGACGGCGATGGATGGGTGTACCGCGAACGCTCGCAACTCGCGACGGTGATCCAGCAGACGACCGAGGTGCGATTCGGCGCCGACCTCGCGATGCGCGCAGTGACGCAGTCGGGCCGCTACCAGGGCGCGGAGCTCAAGCTGGACGTGCGCTACGCCAACGGTCGCGTGCGCGGTGAGGGCGTGACGCCGGGAGCGGCGGGGATGCAGCCGGTCAACTACACGGACGTCGAAGTGCCGGCCGGCACGATCGACGACAACGCGGTGCAGGGCCTGTTGCCGTACTTCAAGTGGGCGCCGGGCGTGACGGTGAACATCTCGGTGTTCGCGTCGGGGAAGGGCGTGGTGGGTGTGAGCACGTATCAGGTGATGGGGGAGGAGACGATCACCATCCCGATGGGCACGGTGGAGACGTATCGCGTGTCGTTCACCGGCGGCGAAGCGCCGGGGACGTTCTGGATCGAGAAGGCGCCGGCGCACCGGGTGATGAAGTTCGGGCCGGTGGGGCAGCCGGTTGAGTTCGCGCGGGTGCGCTGAACTCTTGGTGAAGGCTGAAGGATGAAGGATGAAGGATGGAAGATGAGAGCAAAGAGAACGGCGGGCCGCGAGTGATCGCAGCCCGCCGTTCTTCTTTCTTCTTTCTTCTTTCATCCTTCATCCTTCATCCTTCATCCTTCAGCCTACATCCTTACTTCGGCTCCAGCACCTGCTTGATCTGGAACCGCGCCTCCGCGATGTGCGCGCGGGTCATGGCATCCGCCGCCTTGCCCTGCGCCGTGGCGAGCTGGGCGTCGAGCGTGCGCAACTCCTGACGGAGCATCGCCTTCACGTCGGTGCTGCCACGCGCGCCGGTCGTGAAGAACTGGCCGGTCTGCGCGCTGCTGGAGATGCGCGGCGTGGTCGCGGCCGGAGCGGCGATGCGGGCCGCCACGAGTTCGACGTAGCTGCGCTGCAGGCCGCGGCGGTACGCGTCCACGCGTACCGAGCCTGCGCCGAGCTCGCTCCAGATGCCGGAGCGGATGTCGGTGAGGTACTCGCCGAGCGAGTAGGTGTTCGACGCGCCCGGCAGCGCCTCGTACTCGACCAGACGCGCGAGACGGTCCTCGGTCATGAGCGAGCCGAGGATGCCGCGCTGGCCGTTGTTGATGCGAGCGAGCGCGCCATCGGGCTCGAGTCGGCGGAGGATCGCCGGATCGAGCAGCCAGGTCGGCGTCTTGAAGAGATTGTCCTGCAGGAAGCGCACGGCCGCCTTCTGACGATCACGAGGCGCCGGCGTGAAGCGCGCGCCCGGCTGCGAGCCGTACTTCTCCTGACCCGTCGACGAGCCCGGGATGGCGGCGACGTGCCGGAGCTCGGTGAGGAACTGCCCGAAGATGCGGTTGTAGCCTTCCTTCATGTACGAGACATCCTCGGTCGACTGCGTCGTGGCCGGCGCGAGCATCGGGACCAGGCGCTTCAGGTTGCGAAGGCCGAGTTCGGTGCTCTTCACGGCGTCCTCGTCGCCGACGGCCTCGGAGTACGAGGTCGCGGGGATCGCGCCGAAGTCGTCGGGGATGCCGTAGCGGTACCAGGGCGTCGTGTCCTGCTCCCGCGCGATCGCGTCGAGCGCGGCGCGCTCGTCATCGGGCGTGCGCGCGCCGGGGATCGGAGCATAGCCCCATCGGATGGCGTACTTGTCATACACGCCGACCTTCGGGATCAGGTCGCCGAGCGCGATGTTGTCCTCGGGCTGCGCGACATAGTTGAAGCGCGCATAGTCCATGATCGTCGGTGAGTGGCCCATCTTCGCGACCCAGGTGCGCGAGCGCACCGAGTCGGCCGGGTACTGGCTCGACGCGTACTGGTTGTGCGGCAGGCCGAGCGTGTGACCCACCTCGTGCGCCACGACGAACTGCACGAGACGGCCCTGGAGCGAATCGGGCAGCGGGAGCCGCGCGGCGCGCGGATCGAGCGGGCCCACCTGCGTCCAGTACCACCACGTCTGCAGGTTCATGATGTTGTGGTACATGTTCACGTCGGCGTTGAGGATCTCGCCGGTGCGCGGATCGGCGTTGTGCGGGCCGTTCGCGTTCTCGATCGTCGACGGCAGCCAGCGGATGCTCGAGTAGCGCGCGTCCTCGGGCGACCACTCGGGATCCTCCTGCTTGCTCGGCGCTTCCTTCGCGATGATCGCGTTGCGGAAGCCCGCGGCCTCGAACGCCACCTGCCACTCCTCGACGCCCGCCTTCACCCACGGCACGAGCCAGCTCGGCGTGGCCGGATCGATGTAGTAGACGATCGGCTTCACCGGCTCGGAGATCGCCGCGTTCGGATCCTTCTTCTCCAAACGGTAGCGCGCGATGAAGTTGCGCTGCTGCGCGCGCTGCTCGGGACGGCTGAAGTCGAAGGTGCTGTGGTAGAAGTAGCCGACGCGCGAATCGCGGAGCCGCGGCATCATCGGCCGTTCCGGGAGCTTCACCATCGACCAGTGCACGACGAACGACTTGGTCACCGGCGGCGTGCCGGGGGCCGGCTGCTGCGGCGGCAGGCCCGGGATGAACGACTGCGGCGTCGGCTGCGCGTTCACCGTGATCGTCGCTTCGGTCTCGACGTTCGTCGGGTACGCCGCGACGCGCTCGATGAAGCTGCGCGTCGCGTCGATCGTGCCGCGCACTCCACCGAGGATGCTGATCTCGCTCGGCGGCGAGGTGTAGAGGCGCGAGACCTCGATCACCGCAGCCGAGTCGGGGCCATAGGCCGCGACGCTGAACGCGGCGAGGATCGCGTCGTAGTTGGAGTTCTGCACCGCCTGCGCGATCGGCGTCGACGGATCGGCGACGATCGAGTACGAGACGCTGCGGAAGAGCACGCGGTTGCCGCGGCGTTCCCAGCGGACGACGCGCTCGTCGAGCGCTGCTCCGCCGTAGCCGTCACCTTCGTTGGTCTTCGCGATCTGCGTGACCAGCAGCATGTCCTTGCCGAGTTCGCCGGCGGGGATCTCGTAGTAGAGCGAGCTCCCGATCATGTGCGTCTTGAAGAGGCCGGACTTGGTCGTGACCGCGCCGCGGATGACCTGCGCGTACGGCCGGGGAGCGGGATCGGCGCCGGGCGCGGCGCCGGGGCCACCCTGTGTTCCGGCCGGTCCGCCAGCGGGAGCCTGACCGCCACCCGGAGCTGGCGCGGGCGTGGAGGGCGTCGCCGCGGCCGCGGCGGGCGCGGGCGTCGGCGTGGGGGTCGTGGACGGGGTCGGTGGCTGGCACGCGAGGGCCAGGACCGCGACGCCGGCCGCGATCGCGAACGGACGGGTGTGATTCATCTGTCAGATGGGTTGAGGAACTGAGGCACTGCGTCGGCGGGGGCGACCGACCAAAGATGGGCGGCGCCTCGCCGCCTCGCCACGTCCTACGTGCGCGGTCCAGCTCCCGTTCGGATGGCCTCGGCGCCGAACCGCTCGCGCACCCGGTCGACCGCGCGCGAGACCGCACGGTCCTGTGGACGCTCGGGGGTGGCCGCCGCCTCGGCGCCGCGGCGCGCACCGACGGCCGCCCCCGTGCCGAAGAGCCCCAGCTGCTCCGCGTCGCGCGCCGGCATGAGGTTGCCGAGCGCGACCCCGACGAGTCGCGCCGGCGTCATCCGCGCGGCGCGCAACTTGGCGAGCAACGCCACCGCGATCTCGGCTACCGCGCGGTCGCTCTCGATCGGCTCGGGCACCGTGCGGCTCGCGAGTCGCGTGGTGAAGTCGGTGTCCTTGATCTTCACGGTGACCGTGCGCGCACCGAGTTTGTCGCCGCGCAGGTCGGCCGCGACCTTCGCAGAGAGCGCGCGCAGTACCCCAGCGATCGCCGGCGTGTCCTTGATGTCGCGGTCGAAGGTCGACTCTCTGCTGATCTGCTTCGCCGGGGTGCGCGCCTCCACCGGGGTGGTGTGGATCCCGCGCACGCGCGCCCAGAGCCACTCCGCGGGGCGCCGCCCCAGCCAGTGCGCGAGCGTGGCGCGTTCGTGCGGCAGCACGTCGACCACGCGCACGAGACCGAGCGCCCGGAGCTTCACCTGCAGCTTGGGGCCGATCCCCGGCAACTCGGCGAGCTCGAACTCCTTCATGAACTCGGCCTCGCCGCCGTTCCCGATCACGCGCACGCCGGTCGCGCCGGTGCCCGGGCGCGGCTTTGCCCTTTCGGCGGCGAGCTTCGCGATGAGCTTCGAACTGCCGCCGCCGATCGAGATCCACATCCCGGTCTCGCGGTGCACCGTCTCACGGATGCGCCGCGCCGTCGCGTCGAGCGTCTCGCCGGCGTGGAGCGCCTCGGTGCCGGTGAGGTCGAGATACCATTCGTCGATGCTCGCGCCCTCGACAAGTGGCGTGTAGAGCGCGAGCACGGCGGCGATCGCCTTGGAGGTCGCGCCACAGGCCTGTCGGGGCACCGGCACGCAGAGCGCGTCGGGGCAGAGGCGGAGCGCCTGCGAGATCGGCATCGCCGAGCGGACGCCGAAGACGCGCGTCTCGTACGAGGCTGAACAGACGACGCCACGCGAGCCCGGCCGTCCGCCGACGATCAGCAGCGGTGACTTGCCCGCGCCCGCTGGATCCGCCATGCGCGCCACCGCGACGAAGAAGGCGTCGGCGTCGGCGTGGAGGATGCGGCGTGCGGTCATGGGGCAAATGTTATCGCACGATCCGGACGGCGGCGAGCGTGGGGCGGGCGTGGGGCGAGCGAGCGGAGGACCGTGCCGTCTGGTCCTGCGGGGCGCGCGTCTATTAATTCGGCCTCATGACCGTCTCCCCCGCGCTCCCGCTCTGGAGCCCCGACCCGGACCGCGCGCGCGATACCGCGATGGCGCACTTCTTCGCGCATGTCGCCGCCGGGGATCCCACGGCACCCGCCGCCGACGCGCGCTACGGTGAATGGCAGGCGTGGTCAGTGCGCGAGCCGGAACGCTTCTGGAGCGCGGTATGGGAGTTCGGCGGCGTGATCGCGGATGGGTTCGACCCCGGCGCGTTCGAGAAGGAACTCGTGCTCGAGAACGGCGCGGTCATGCGTCCGCCCGCGCATGGCGGCGCGACCGCAGGCCCGCGCTGGTTCCCCGCCGCGCGCCTCAACTTCGCCGAGAACCTGTTGCTCGACCGCAGCGCGGCGTCGGCGATCATCGCGCGCGACGAGTCCGGACGACGGCGCGAGATCACCTTCGTCGCGCTGGCCGACGAAGTGCGCCGCGCCGCCGGCGCGCTGCGCGCGGCGGGCGTCGTGCCCGGCGATCGCGTCGTCGGATTCCTGCCCAACATCCCGGAGGCGGTCGTGGGCGCGCTCGCCGCGGCGAGCGTCGGCGCGGTCTGGTCGTCCTGCTCGCCCGACTTCGGCGTGGGCGGCGTGCTCGACCGGTTCGGGCAGATCGCGCCCAAGGTGCTCATCACCGCCGACGGCTACCGCTATGCGGGCAAGCGGATCGACTGCATCGCGCGCGCGCGCGCGATCGCGGCGGCGATCCCGAGCATCGAGCAGCTGGTCGTGGTCCCGTTCCTTGGCGACGACGAGGCGCGCGCGGCCACGGCGCACGCGCTCCCGCAGGCGGTCGCGTGGGAGACGTTCGTCGCGCGCGGCGACGCGAGCCCCGAGCGCTTCGAGCGGCTGCCCTTCGACCATCCGCTCTACGTGATGTACAGCTCGGGCACGACCGGCCTGCCCAAGTGCATGGTGCACGGCGCCGGGGGCACGCTCCTGCAGCACCTCAAGGAGCATCTCCTGCACACCGATCTCGGGCCCGACCAGCGGATCTTCTACTTCACCACCTGCGGATGGATGATGTGGAACTGGCTGGTGAGCGCGCTCGCCAGCGGCACGACGATCGTGCTCTACGACGGCGCGCCGTTGCCGGAATCGAATCCCGCGATGCTGTGGGACCTCGCCGCACAGGAACGGGTGAACGTCTTCGGCACGAGCGCCAAGTTCCTGGCGATGTCGGAGAAGACGCATCTCGCGCCGGTGCGCACGCACGATCTCTCGGTGCTCCGTGCGATCCTCTCCACTGGCAGCCCGCTCGCCGAGCACAGCTACGACTATGTGTACGACGAGGTGCGGCCCGGCGTGCACCTCGCGAGCATCTCCGGCGGCACCGATCTGATCTCCTGCTTCGCGCTCGGCAACCCGATGCTGCCCGTGTGGCGCGGCGAGCTGCAGTGCCGCGGGCTCGGAATGGCGGTGGATGTGTGGGACGACGCCGGCAGGCCGCTGCGCGGTGTGGCCGGCGAGCTCGTCTGCACGCGGCCGTTCCCGTCGATGCCGGTCTGCTTCTGGGACGACGCCGACGGCGCGAAGTACCGTGCGGCGTACTTCGACTTCTTCCCGGGTGCCTGGCGGCATGGCGATTGGGCGGAGATCACCGGACACGACGGGCTCGTGATCCACGGCCGCAGCGACGCGACGTTGAATCCCGGCGGCGTGCGGATCGGCACGGCGGAGATCTACCGTCAGGTGGAGCAGATGCCGGAGGTGCTCGAGAGCGTGGTGATCGGGCAGGACGTCGGCAGCGGCGCCGACAAGGACGTGCGGATCGTGCTCTTCGTGCGACTGCGCGGAGACGCGGTGCTCAACGCCGCGCTGCGCGACCGGATCAAGCAGACGATCCGCGCCGCGACGAGCCCGCATCACGTGCCGCGGGTCATCGAGGCGGTCGCCGACATCCCGCGGACGATCAGCGGGAAGATCTCGGAGATCGCGGTGCGGGACGTGGTGCATGGGCGGGCGGTGAAGAACACCGATGCGTTGGCGAATCCGGCCGCGCTGGAGCTCTTCCGCGGACTGCCAGCACTGCGGATGTGAAGTGTGCGCGGCGAGGCACCACGCTTCGCTGGACGGGGCGGTCCGTTCGAGAGGTATATTCCCCACATCCGGGCCCCGCACCGCATTGACTGCCTTCAGCTTTCAGCCTTCATCCTTCAGCCTTCATCCTTCATCACGACGCCATGGCCGCCCCGCAGAAGGAAACCCCGCACGACACCTTTCCGATCAACGGCACCGACTACATCGAGTTCTGGGTCGGCAACGCCAAACAGTCGGCGCTCTTCTATCGTGCGGCCTTCGGCTTCCAGCTGACCGGCTACCGCGGCCCCGAGACCGGGGTGCGCGACCGCGCCACCTACCTGCTCGAGCAGGGCAAGATCCGCATCCTGCTCACGACGCCCATGGGCCCCGAGGGCGAGACGGCGGCGCACATCGCCACGCATGGCGACGGCGTGCGCGACATGGCCTTCTGGGTCGACGACGCGCGCGACGCCTACGCCAAGGCGATCGAGCGCGGCGCGGTGTCGGTGCAGGAGCCCACGGTCATGCAGGACGAGCAGGGCGAGATCATCATCGCCGGCATCCGCACCTACGGCGACACCATCCATTCGATCGTCGAGCGCCGGAACTACCGCGGCTTCTTCATGCCGGGCTTTCGCGCAGTCGAGTCGCCCTGCATGCCCGCGCCGGTCGGCCTCAAGTACGTCGACCACTGCGTCGGCAACGTCGAACTCGGCAAGATGAACCACTGGGTCGACTTCTACTCCAAGGTCCTCGGCTTCTACAATCTGCTCTCGTTCGACGACAAGACGATCAGCACCGAGTACTCGGCGCTCATGTCGAAGGTGATGAGCAACGGGAACGGCCGCATCAAGTTCCCGATCAACGAGCCGGCGAAGGGCAAGAAGAAGTCGCAGATCGAGGAGTACCTCGACTTCTACCGCGGACCCGGCGTGCAGCACATCGCCGTCGCGACCGACGACATCATCACGACCGTCCGCGCGCTCAAGTCGCGCGGCATCGAGTTCCTGTCGATCCCCACGTCGTACTACGAGACGGTGCTCGACCGCGTCGGCAAGATCGACGAGGACATCGCGCCGCTCGCCGAACTCGGCATCCTCGTGGACCGCGACGACGAGGGCTACCTGCTGCAGATCTTCACCAAGCCGGTGCAGGACCGCCCGACGCTCTTCTTCGAGATCATCCAGCGGAAGGGCGCGAAGAGCTTCGGCGCCGGCAACTTCAAGGCGCTCTTCGAGAGCATCGAGCGGGAACAGGCGCTGCGGGGGAATCTCTGATGCCGGTGAAGCCGAAGGTGAAGCCGAAGGTGAAGAAGAAGTCGGCGAAGACGGTGGCGAAGAGGGCGACGAAGACGGCGATGTCGAAGCGCGCCGTCGGTGCCGCTGCGGCCAAGCCCCGGCCTCGCAAGGCGTACGCCGCGAAGCTCAAGACCGTCGCGTCCGATGTCAGCGTCTCGAAGTTCCTCAACAGCATCGCCGACGCACAGCAGCGCGGCGACGCGCTCGTGCTCGAGGGGATCTTCGCGAAGGCCACGCGGAAGCCGCCACGGATGTGGGGCAGCGCCATCGTCGGATACGGCGACTACAGCTACGTCGGACGGTCCGGGCGTTCGGGAGACTGGTTCCTCGGCGGCTTCTCGCCACGGAAGGGCACGCTCACGCTCTACATGCTCGGCGGATGGGCGCACGACAAGGCGATTCTCGCGAAGCTCGGCCCGCACAAGCTCGGCGGCGGCTGTCTCTACCTGAAGCGACTCGCCGACGTGGACATGAAGACGCTCAAGGCGCTCGTGGCGAGCGCGCTCAAGCGCGCCAAGGCGATCGCACCGACGATGACGAACCAGGGAGCCGACTGATGCCGTTCTATCACACACTCGGCCAGATCCCGCGCAAGCGGCACATCGTCTTCCGCAAGCCGGACGGCGGGCTGTACAACGAACAGCTCGTCGGGATCGAGGGCTTCACCGGCCCCTCCGCGCTGCTCTATCACCTACATCCCCCGACGACGGTGAAGTCGGCGCGCCGACTCGCCGAGACGCCGTACGTGGAGGACACCGACCGCGCGCTGCGGCACCGCCACTTCCGCACCGCGCCGATCGCGCGCGGCGGCAGCCCGACGCTCGACCGCATCCCGATGCTGTTCAACAACGACATCGCGATGCTCTACGTCGCGCCCGACAAGCAGGACGAGCATTTCTATCGCAACGCGCAGGGCGACGAGGTCGTGTATGTCGCCGAGGGCGAGGGCACGCTCGAGACGCAGTACGGCGACCTGCCGATCAGGCCGGGCGACTATCTGGTGATCCACCGCCACATCCTGCATCGCTACCGGTTCACGAAGCCGGCCAAGTTGCTCGTGATGGAGAGTCGCGGGCATGTGCGGCCGCCGTCGCGCTACCTGAACAACGTCGGGCAGCTCGTGGAGGGCGCGCCGTACAGCGAGCGCGACCTCCGCGTGCCGCGCGAGTTGCGCACGCACGACGAGAAGGGCGACTTCCCGATCGTCATCAAGCAGTACAACGGCCTCAACGAGATCGTGCTCGACCATCATCCGCTCGACGTGATCGGGTGGGACGGGCAGTTCTATCCGTGGGCGTTCAACATCCACGACTTCGAACCGATCGTCGGCAAGGTCCATCAGCCGCCGCCGGTGCATCAGACGTTCCAGGGCGACGGCTTCGTGATCTGCTCGTTCTGCCCCCGGCCGTACGACTTCCACCCCGAAGCGATCCCGGCGCCATACAACCACAGCAACGTCGACTCCGACGAGGTGCTCTTCTACGCCTCGAGCGAGTTCATGAGCCGGAAGGGGATCGAGTACGGCAGCATCACGCATCACCCCGACGGCATCCCGCACGGTCCGCACCCGGGCCGCTACGAGAGCAGCATCGGCATGACGCACACCAATGAGCTCGCGGTGATGATGGATTCGTTCCGTCCGCTCAAGGTGGCGAAGGCGATCCTGCCGTTCGAGGACGCGAAGTACATGTATTCGTGGCTCGAGGCAGGGCAGGGGTTCTCGCCACCGACGTCCTGATGCGCATCACGCTCGCCGATCTCTCCCCGTCCGAGCGCCACGGCTGGCTCACGCCGCTGATCGTGCCGCGTCCGATCGCGCTGGTGAGCACGCTGAGCGCGGCGGGCATCGGCAACCTCGCACCCTTCAGCTTCTTCGCGATGGGCGGACAGAATCCGCAGTCGATCGCGTTCTGCCCCGTCGCCGACCGCGACGGCAACCCGAAGGACACGCTGCGCAACGTGATGGAGACGGGCGAGTTCGTCATCAACGTCGTCTCGCGGCCGATGATCGAGCGCGTGAATCAGGCGTCGGCGCCGTATCCGTACGAGGTCGACGAGTTCGATGCGGCCGGCTTCACGCGGGTGCCCTCGACCGTCGTCGCGCCGCCCCGCGTGGGCGAGAGCATGGCACAGATGGAGTGCAAGGTCTTCCAGGTCGTTCCGCACGGCACCGGACCGCAGCACAGCACGTGGGTGATCGGCGAAGTGCTCGTGCTGCATGTGGACGACGCGCTCATCGCCGAGGACGGGCTGCCCGACACGACGCGGCTGCACCCGGCGGCGCGCCTGGGGCGGCAGGAGTGGGCATACGTGACGGCGCAGAACATGCTGATCCTCCCGCGGCCGACGACGGTCCCTGGCGGGAAGCCCGCACCGAGGCGCACGCTCGGGCTCTGATCGCGCTTGTGCTGTCGCTCAGCGCACCATCGATCCGGACGCACTGAGGGCCGGAGCTTTTCTAAGGCTCCGGCCCTCGTTGCGCCGTCCCCGGAGGATCTTGGCGGCTATGCCGGGGGAGCGCGAAGGCTCCCGGTTTCCGGGTCGGTGTCGGCTCGGGTGCGTCGTGATGCCACCCGACCGTGCGCCCCGCACAGCGGCGGGATGTGGGCAGCGGGTCCACGCACGCTCAGCCTTGGCGCTTGGCTCTCCCCTGGAGGAGAGGATCGGGACCAGGTGCCCGAACCGCTTGAGGCATCGCGGAGGCGTCGCCCTCGCTCTGCATGGACACTATTCAACTTGCACGTCGCGCGCGCAATGGGGAGAATGCTTACACGGACCCACGATGCGAGCGGTGCCGACATGCACGGCTTGCGACGGCGCGCGGGTCTGCTCGCGGATCGCGCGCTAGATTCCGTGGCCATACCAGACCGCGTGCGACGCGCGCGGCCCGCGCTTCACTCCCTCAGCTGCCAGACCGTGCAGACCACTTCGCGATTCGACAGCCTTCCCGTCTATCTCCTCGCCACGATCCCGCAGAAGAAGCGTGACCTGATCGCGAAGGGCGTGGATGTCATCGACCTCGGTGCCGGCGATGCCGATCTCGCCGCGCCGCCCGCCGCGGTCGCCGCGCTCAAGGCTGCCGTCGATGATCCCGCGATGAGCCGCTACGGATTCGGGCTCGGTCTCCCCGCCTATCGCGAAGCGGTGAGCACGTTCATGCTCAAGCGGTTCGGGCACACGTTCGATCCGCTCAAGGAGGTCGTGCCCCTCATCGGCAGCAAGGAGGGCATCGCGCACCTGGCGTTCTGCTACCTGCAGCGGGGCGACGTCGCGATCATCCCCGACCCGGGCTATCTCGCGTACCTCGGCGGCACGCTGCTGAGCGAGGCCCAGCCGTATCTGTATCCGCTCACGCCGCGCACGAACTTCCTCGTCGAGCTCGACGACGTGCCGGCCGACGTGCTCGCGCGCACGAAGATCCTCTATCTCAACTATCCGAACAACCCGACGGCCGCGGTCGCGCCGCTGCAGTACCTCGAGCGCGTCGTGCGCCGCTGCCGCGAACTCGGCATCCTCCTCGTGTACGACAATGCCTACTCGGAGATGACCTTCGACGGCTACGTGGCCCCGAGCATCTTCGACGTCCCCGGCGCGCGCGACGTGGCGATCGAGTTCCATTCGCTCTCCAAGACGTACAACATGACCGGCTGGCGTTGCGGATGGGCCTGCGGCAACGCGAGCGTCGTCGGCGCGCTGAGCAAGGTGAAGAGCTTCCTCGACACGGGACAGTTCATGGCCGTGCAGCGCGCCGGTATCGCCGCGCTCGAGTCGTGGGAGTCGTGGGTGCCCGGCAACGTCGAGGTGTTCCGGATTCGCCGCGACGCTGCGGTCGCCGCCTTCCGTGCGAACGGATTCCCGGGGGTGGAGTCGCCGAAGGCGTCGATGTATCTCTGGGTGCCGCTGCCCGCCGGCGTGAAGTCGCTCGAGTTCCACGAGCGGCTCATGGCCGAGGAGGGCGTGATCGCGCTCGCCGGCTCGTCGCTCGGCGCCGGCGGCGAGGGATTCTTCCGCATCTCGTTCATCACGAGTCCGGAGCGGATCGCCGAGGCGGCGGTGCGCGCGGGACGCGTGCTGCAGCGGATGCTCGCTAGCGGCGATCCAGACTGAGCACCACCAGGCGTGACGTCGAGCCGCCACCGGTCGCGATCGCCACGAACTGACGTCCGTCGCTGGTGCGGTACGTCATGGGATTCGAATACGCCTGCTGTCCGAGGTCGAGTTCCCAGAGCGTGACGCCGGAGCGGGTGTCGATCGCATGGAGCACCCGGCCGCCTCCCGACGCGAAGACGAGACCGCCGCCCGTGACGAGTCCGCCGGGTGAGCCCGACACGCCGAGTCGCGAGGGCAGCACCGCGCCGCGCAACGCCGGATGCGCGCGCACCTCGGGGGTGTCGCCGAGCGGCACCTGCCACATGGTCTCGCCGGAGTTCATGTCGACGGCGGTGAGTGTGCCGTACGGCGGCTTGTTCACCGGCAACCGCGCGGGCGAGCGATCGGCGCCCTCGGCGTTGTCGCGCTGCGAGACACCGAGCGACGAGCGCGGGAGGTCGACCACATAGGGTGAATCCACCGTGTCGCTGGTGGCGTCGCGTTTGATCAGGCGGAAGAGCGCGGGTGCGTTCGAGCCCTTCACGAAGAGCCAGCCGGTGGTGGGATCGACCGCAGCTCCGCCCCAGCCCGCACCGCCGATCACACCCGGCATCGCGACGGTGCCCTGCTGCGACGGCGGACCGTAGATGGGGCCGAGCCGATACGGCGCGACCTCGGCGAGCGCGGCCGCGCGCAGCGCCGCCGTGAAGTTCATGAGGTCGTCGGCCGCGAGTCCCTGTTGGGTGAACGGCGCGGGCTTCGTCGGGAATGGCTGCGTCGGCCAAGCGACTTCGCCCGGCACGTCGCTCGCCGGGACCGCGCGTTCCTCGATCGGCCAGAGCGGCGCGCCCGTCGCGCGCTCGAACGCGAAGAGCATCCCCTGTTTGGTCGGCACCACGACGATGTCCTTCCGCACGCCGTCGTGCGTCACCGTCATGAGGTTGGGCGGAGCAGGGAGGTCGTAGTCCCAGAGCCCGTGGTGCGCGATCTGGAAATGCCAGACGCGCCGACCGGTGCGCGCATCAAGCGCGACGAGCGACTCGCCGAAGAGATTCGCGCCCTTGCGCTCGCCGCCGTACCAATCGTCGCTCGGCGTGCCGACCGGCAGGAAGACGAGCCCGCGCGCGCTGTCGACCGTGAACGGCGCCCAGACGTTGGTGTGGCCCTTGTAGCGCCACGACCCGTCCTCCCACGTCTCGTTGCCGGTCTCGCCCGGTTCGGGCACCGTCTTGAAGCGCCAGACGCGACGACCCGTGCGCACGTCGAACGCCTGCACGTCGCCCGGCGGATCGCCGCGGTACATGAGACGGTCGCCGACGCCGTTGCCGACGATCACCAGGTCACCCCAGATCACCGGCGGCGAGGTGTTCGTGTAATGCTCGCGGCGCACCGCGCGCGAGAGACCGGCGGTGAGGTCGATCGCTCCGTCGGTCCCGAACGAGGCGATCGGCGTTCCGCTCGCCGCGTCGAGCGCGATCAGGCGCCAGCGCGAGTTGATGAACACGCGCCGCGCCCGGCCATCGGTCCAGGTCGCGATGCCACGGTGCACGAAGCCCGTGCCGTTGCTCGGCTGCCCGTAGGTCTTCCACGGCTGCGGGTCGTACTGCCAGAGTTCGCGGCCGGAGCGCGCGTCGAGCGCGATCACGCGGTTGAACGGCGTAGGGAAGATGAGTGTGTCGCCGATCGCGAGAGGCGTCGCCTGGAAGAGGCCGGGGCGCGCGGGCTTCTGCCCCTCGCTCGCCGGAACGGGCCGCTCGTTCGCGTCCCAGCTGAACGCGACACGAAGACCATGCACGTTCGTGCGGTCGATGTCGTCGAGCGGCGAGTACTTCAGTCCGCCCGCGTCGTTGCCGTAGGCCGCCCAGCCTACCGCACCCCCGCGCGCGCGATCGAGACGTTCCGGAGCGAGCACCGCGGCGCCGCCTTTCATGACGAACGCGATGCGCTGCAGGGCCGTGATGTCGATCAGCGGATCGCCCTCCACGGCGATCAGGTCCGCCACCCGTCCTTCGGTCACGGTGCCGATGCTGTCAGCGAGGCCGAGTGCTTCGGCGGCGAGCGAGGTCGCGGCGCGGATCGCGTCGGCGTTCGCCTGGCCCGCCTCGCGCACACGGTACACGATCTCGCGCGCATTCTGCCCATGCCCGCCCGCGACGGCATCGGTGCCCATCACGAGCTTGAGTCCCGGGGTGCGCATCGCCGCGCGGAAGACGGCGAGGTTCTTCGGCACCACGTCCTCCATGAAGCGGAATCCCTCGTCGGTGAAGTTGCCCACACCGACGAACCGCGCGCGATTCTCGAGGTAGTTCTGGATCACGAGCCCGACGTTGGGCTCGAAGAACGTCCCGCGCTGCGCCATGAGCGCGAGGTCGGTCGCCGTCACCTGCGTGCCGTGCGTGACACCGGTGCAGCCGGCGTTCGCAGCCGCGCGTACGGCCGAGGCGGCGTGCGCATGCACCCAGCTGCGCAGGCCCGCGCGGCGGGCCTCGTCGCAGGCGGCGGAGATCTGCGCGTCGCTCAGTGTCTGGCCGCCGCCGTCCCTGATGCTCCGTGAAGAGAAGATCTTGATGACATCGGCGCCGCGCGCGGCGGTCGCGCGCACCCATTCGCGGATCTGCTCCGGCGTGCGCGAAGTATCGCTGAACTGTGCCACCGACGTGAGGATGCGCGGTCCCTCGGCGCGCCCCTCGGCGATCGCGCGACGGAGTTCGAGGTCGATCGCCGCGCCAAGGCTCTGCACGGTCGTGAAGCCGGCGCGCACCGTGAGCTGCGCGTTCTCCATCGCCGCGCGCAGCCGCTGCTGCGGCGTCTCGCCGCGGGTGTTCGCGCGGCCGTCGGCGCCGAAGTGGCCGTCGATGTGCACGTGCGTGTCGATGAGACCGGGCAGGACGGTCCGGCCGGAGAGGTCCCACGTGACGACCGTTCCCGCGCGCCAAGGCGCGATGCGCGTGATCCGTGGACCGTCGATGGTGAGCACGACGTCGCGCCGCACGCCGCCGCGACCGTCGAGGAGCGTGCCCGCGCGGATGGTGAGCGGAGCGCGCCGAGCATCGGCAGCGGCAACGTTGCGGGTCGCTACGTCGTGCGGCGCGCCGGCTTGCGGCGTGTCGGCCGCGAGCGCCAACGGGATCGCGAACATCACGGCGCGACGGAGCGCGCCGGAGTGGATCATGCCTGAACGAATCGTCATTGCAGCCTCGGAGAGCGGATGCGCCGGAATCTGGGGTGTGTGGACCGCGCCGGCCAGAACGGATCGCCTCGCGCCATCGCGCACAACACCGCATCGGTCTCGCGCGACCCCCCCGGACGAGTTACCATCCGGCCGTGACGACAGACCGAAGGAACTTCATCAGGCGCGCCGCCCTTGCGGCCGCCACCGCGTCGGGACTCGGCGCCACCGAGGCGCTCGCGCAGGGCGCGGCGAGTGCCGCGCGCGCACCAGCCACCGCACCGGCCACCGCACCGGCCACCGCGCCGCCGACCGTCGCGCCACAGGGCGCGGCTCAGGCCACGCCGCGCACCCTCGACCCCGTGCTCCTCCGCGCGCTCGGCGATGCGATCCTCCCTGAGATGCTCGGAGATGGCGGGCGCGCGAAAACCATCGCGGCCTTCGCCGGCTGGCTCGCAAGGTACACACCGGTCGCTGAGGAGATGCACGGCTACGGCGACGCCGAGATCACCTACACGCCGAGCGATCCCGCGCCGGGCTGGAACGCGCAACTCGCCGGGCTCGACCTGCTCGCGCGCAAGAAGCATCGGCGCGGCTTCGCGCGGCTCGGCGTGCCGCTGCGTCGTGCCGTCGTGCAGGCGCAACTCGCGCGAGTAAGCACCACGCGCCTACCGGCGAACCCGCTCTCGGCGCCGCACGTGGCCGTCGCGCTGCTCGCGCACTGGGCCGCCTCGAGCGAGGCGACCGATCTCGCGTACGAGGCGCGCATCATGAAGGGGAACTGCCGCTTGCTTTCCGAAACGTCGCGCACGCCCCTCCCGCTCGCCGCCACGGGGGAGGCATGACCGCGCCCCGCGTCCTCGAGGCCGACATCTGCATCGTCGGCTCCGGCATCACCGCGGCGCTCATGGCCGAGAAGCTCGCCGCCGAGCGTGACGCGACGATCCTCGTCGTCGAGGCCGGCGGGCACTCGACTCCGCTCCGCGAACGTGCGCTTAGGCGCGCGCGCTGGATGGACTACGGCGAGACGCCCTGGCCCAACGATCATCTCGACGACCAGAACGCGCTCGGCACCGCGTACGGCTACTCGCCGTCGATGAACGTCGGCGGTCTCGCCCTGCACTGGGGCGGCGTGACACCGCGCTACTCGCCAGAGGATTTCCGCCTGCGCACGCTCTACGGCGTGGGCGACGATTGGCCGATCACGTACGACGACCTCGATCCCTTCTATCAGGAGGCCGAGGAGCGGATGGGGATCGCGGGCGAGCAGGGGCCGGCGGCGATGGATCCGCGTGGCAAGCCGTTCCCGATGCCCGCGCTCCCGCTCAGCCAGAGCCTGCAGCAGTTGCGGGAGTGGGCGGGGAAGGCGGGCATCGCGATGTGGAGCCAGCCGAGCGCGAAGAACTCGGTGCCGTACCAGGGGCGCGGCGCCTGTCAGCGTTGCGATACCTGCTATCCGATCTGCCCCAGCGGCGCGAAGTACTCGCCCGACTTCTCGTTCGACGCACTCGTGCGTGCAGGACGCATCAGGCTCGTGACCGACACGCTCGTGCGACGCCTGCACGCCGACGCGCGCACGGGGCGCATCACGCATGCGACGGCGAACGCCACCAAGGCGCCCGCGCAGGAGGTGACGATCCGCGCGAAGAGCTTCGTGCTCGCCGCCGGCTTCACCTGGACGCCGCACCTGCTGCTGCTCTCGGCCGGCGGTGCGTATCCCGACGGCATCGCCAACCGCTCCGGACTCGTCGGCAAGTACATCTGCGGTCACCGCAACGTCGGCGCGCAGATCCGCCTGCCCATGAAGCTCTTCCCCGGCGTGAGCGCGCAGCACTCGCTCGTGACCAAGCAGTTCATGCGGCCTGGCGCGCTCGACCGATACATCCGCCACGACCTGCGGCTCTGGGAGTCGTCGTTCGGCCAGGAGCCGCGCCTCCGCGACGACGGGGGCGCGCTCCTCTTCGGCGATGCCCTCATGACCGATTGGCGCTCTCGCACCGCGAAGGGCACCGCGCGCGTGCGTGCCTACTACGACGTGCTCCCCGCGCGCGACAGCGAACTCACGCTCGATGCCAGCGCGAAGAACGCGTGGGGCGACCCGATGCCGCGTCTGCAGTTCCGTGACGCGCCCGAGTCGATCGCGCTGCGCGCCTGGACCGAGCAGACCATCCGCGACCTCTTCCAGCGCATGGCGCGCGCCGGCGACGGCGAGATCATCTCGAACGCCTCGGCGGCCGGCGACATCGGGCAGGAACATCCCGGCGGGGGGTGTCGCATGGGCAGCGATCCCGCGACGAGCGTCGTGGACCGTGACGGCCGCGCGCACGACCATGAGAACCTCTTCATCGCCGGCGCACCGACCAACGTGACGGCGAGCTGCTGCAACGGCACGCTCACCTTCGCCGCGCTTGGCCTGTTGACCGCCGCGCGTGTGGGCGAGGCGTTCACAGCGCGTTCGTCCCGCTGACCGTGGAGTCTGTGTGCCGGGCCTTGGTCCGGCGTCACCTGCAGTCGCCCTTCCAACCGGAGTCCCTGTTCTGATGCGCCGTCCCGTCCTTTCGCTCGTCCTGATCCTCGCGCCCCTCGCGCTGTCGGCGCAGCGCGCCATGCAGCCCAACGACTGGTATCGCGTCACGTCGCTCGCGCAGCCGGCGATGTCGCCCGACGGCAAGCTCGTCGCCTTCACAGTGACCACGGTGAACGAGCGCGAGAACAAGCGCCACTCGGAGGTCTGGGTCGTTCCGACCGGCGGCGGCGATCCGGTGCGCTATACCGCGCCCGCGACCGAGAGCTCGAGTCCGGCCTTCTCGCCCGACGGCAAGTATCTCTTCTTCTCGTCGCAGCGCGCGGGCGGCAGCGGTCCGCGCTGGGCGATCCGCATGGACGCGCCCTCGGGCGAGGCCACGCAGGTGACCGACTACCCGACCGGCTCCTGGCCGCGCGACGGCCGCTTCGCCGTCTTCTCCGCCGCGCCCGGTCCCGACAGCGCGACCGTCGGACCGCGCGCGGAAGGTGCGCGCGCCGAAGGCGCGAGCGACGCCGACCCGTACGGCCGCATGTTACCCACCGCGCGTCCTCCGTTCGGTGCGATCACCAAGCCGGTCGACCCGGCGCGCTTCGACGGTCGCCAGATCACGGACGCGCGCTACAAGGCCAACGGGCAAGGGTTCCTCCCCGGGCCGCGCGAAGCGCGCGTCGTGCGGCCGCCGCAGCTCTTCACGCAGACTCCCGGCGCGAAGCGCGTGCAGCTGACGCGCACCGCGTACTCGCATCGCTCGCCGGTCGTTTCGCCCGACGGCAGGTGGATCGCCTTCATCGCCGACGCCGACCTGCGCGCGGACACTGTCGTGCAGCGCAGCGCCGACTCGATCGCGCTGCTGCCATACGACGCGGTGCGTGACGAGGCCGACCGAAACGATGCCGACATCTACGTGATCCCCGTCGCCGGCGGCATGCCGCGCAAGGTCGCGACGCTGCCCGGCGCCGAGTCCGATCTGGCGTGGTCGCCCGACGGTCGCAAGCTCGCGCTGATCCATCGCCCGGGCCGCACCAAGCAGGCGCACTTCGGCGTGCTCGACGTCGCGACCGGTCAGGTCACGCCGATGGCGCGCGGGTGGCGCTACGAGCCTGCCAGCCTCGACTGGCTCCCCAACGGCGAGATCGCCGTCTCGGCCGACATCGGCGGCTCGAGCGGACTCTTCCTCGTGAATCCGCGGGACGGCAACCTGCGCGAGTCGCTGGGCGGACGCCGGAAGATGAACGGCTTCACCTTCGATCAGGCCGGACGCCAGGTCGCGTACATCGCGTCGAGCGTCATCAAGCCGACCGAACTCTTCATCGCCGGCGCGGACGGCAAGGGCGAGCGCCGTCTCACGAGCTTCAACGACAAGCTCAACGCCGAGATCGCCTGGTCCGACGCCGAGCGCTTCACGTACAAGTCGGTCGGCGACCTCGAGATCGAAGGCTGGATGATGAAGCCGTTCGGTTACGAGGCGGGGAAGAAGTATCCGCTCGTCGTGTACATCCACGGCGGTCCGCACAGCCAGTACGGCGAGCAGTGGTTCGACGAGACGCAGAACCTCGCGGCCGCGGGCTTCATGGTCCTCTACACCAACCCGCGCGGCTCGAGCGGCTACGGCGCCGACTTCACGTACTCGACGCGCGGCCGCTGGTTCGCCGAGGACTTCCAGGACATCATGAAGGCGACCGACATCGCCGCCGCGCGCGCCGACGTCGACTCCACGAAGATGGGTGTGACCGGCGGGTCGTACGGCGGCGTGATGGTCGCGTGGATCACCACCAAGACCGACCGCTACAAGGCGGCGCAGGCCGACCGCATGATCAGCAACTGGTGGTCGTGGTACGGCACGTCCGACGCGCAGGGCCTGACCGAGTTCGAGTTCTACGGCCGCCCCTGGGACAACCCGGCGATGTACGACTCGCTCTCGCCGATCCGCAACGTGCGCGCCGTCAAGACGCCGACGTTCATCCTGCAGAGCGAGGAGGATCACCGCACGCCGATGACCGACGCCGAGCAGTGGTTCGCGGCGCTCAAGCGGCAGGGGACGCCGGTCGAGTTCGTCCGGTACCCGCGCAGCACGCACGACCTGAGCCGCACCGGCGAGCCGTGGTTGCTCGTCGACCGGCTGGGAAGGCTGCGGGATTGGTTCGGGTACTGGCTGAAGTAACGACTTGAAGGACGAAGGATGAAGGATGAACGATGAAAGAGCAGCGGGGCGGCACCCAACGGTGTCGCCCCGCTGTCGTTCATCTTTCCACTTTCATCCGTGAGCCTTCCGCGTCTACTGGACCACTCCGCCCTTCATGACCGTGCGGACGCGATACAAAGCGGTGATGTCCCTCGTCGGATCCCCTTCCACCGCCACGAGATCCGCGAGCAGCCCCTCACGCACCGCACCGACGCGCGCATCGATCCCGAGCAGCCGCGCATTCACGCTCGTCGCCGCGCGCAGCGCCGCCGGCGCGCTCATCCCGGCCGCCACCATCAGCTCGATCTCCCATGCGTTGCGCCCGTGCGCGAAGACGCCCGCATCGCCGCCCACGCACAGCGGGACGCCCGCCGCGAGCGCCGCAGCGAAGCCCGTGCGCTTCTGCACCATGCGCGCCGTCGGCGCGGAGCCCTCCCGCCATCCCGCATGCCGCGCGGTCGCTTCCACCGCGGCGAGCGTCGCGCAGTAGCCGACGCCGCGCTCGGCCATCATCCGCCACGTCGCCGCGCTCCCACCATCGCCATGTTCGATCATCGCGACGCCGGCGCGGATCGCGCGCTGCATCCCCTCGTCGGTCGCGGCGTGCGCCACGACCCTGCGTCCGCTCGAGGCCGCGACCTCCACCAGCGTGCGCAGCTCCGCCTCGGAGAAGGTCGGACGCGCCTCGCCGTTCGGGCCCCAGCGATAGTCGGCGTACACCTTGATCCAGTCGGCGCCATGTCCGATCTGGTCGCGCGCCTCGCGCGTGAGTCCCTCCACGCCGTCGGCCTCGGCGGCGCCCTGCGGCACGTCCGCTTCGGTCGCGTAGCCCTTCGGGCCATAGCTCCCCGTCGCGACGATCGCCTTCGACGTGATCAGCAGTCGCGGCCCCGGGATGATGCCCTGGTCGATCGCCTGCTTCAGTCCCTCGTCGGCGTAGCCTGCACCCTCGGTGCCGAGGTCGCGTGCCGTCGTGAAGCCGGCCATCAGCGTGGCGCGCGCATGGTTCACCGCGCGCGCGGTGCGCAGGCTCAGCGACTCCTTGAGCACCTGATCGTTCCAGCTCGTTTCGTCGTACGGATGCAGGAATAAGTGGGTGTGCCCCTCGATCATGCCGGGCATGAGCGTCGTGCCACGGAGTTCGACGACGCGCGCGTCGGCCGGCGCACGCACCTGCGCGCGCGTGCCGACCGCCGCGATCCGGTCGCCGCGCACGAGCACGACCCAGCCGGTGCGCGCCGAATCCTCGGTGCCGAGGAAGACGCGATCGGGGACGAGGAGCGTCGTCACGGGCGCGCTCTGCCCGCCCGCGAGTCGCGCCGTGGCGCAGAGTGCGGCTGCCATCGCCAGTCCCATCATTCGTCCGTTCATCGCCTCGCCTCCGGTACGTCGGTGACCCCGCCCGACACGATGAAGGCGAGCACATCCGAGCTCACCGCCTCGAGTCGCGTCACGCGGGTCGCCGGCACGACCACGAGCTGGCCGGCGAAGTTGTAGGACTGCGGGAAGTAGACCGCCACGTCGCCCGGCAGTCCGAGCGCGCCGAGCGAGGGCTGCGTGATGAAGCCGAAGGTGCGAACCGCGCCGTCGGCCGAGAGCGCGACGAGCACCGGCGTGTCGAAGCGGCGCTTCTCGCCGACGAAGGCGTTGAGCAGGTCCTTGGTCGACGAATAGAGCAGCCGCACGAACGGCAGCCGGTCGAGCAGCGCCTCGAGCCAGCTCTCGGCCTGCGTCCAGAGGAACGACGTGCCGACGAACCCGACGAGCGTGATGCCGAGGATCGTGATCGCGAAGCCCGCGCCGGGGATCGAGAGCCCCAGCCACCCGTCGACGCGCGTGAGCACGACCCAACAGACGGCGATCGTGACCACGAGCGGCACCGTCAGCACGAGGCCGCGGAGGAAGTACGTGAGGAAGCGTTTCATGCGTCGAACCCGCAACGGGGGAGGAGGAACGCGCGTAACTTGGGGGCTGACGCAGAAGATAACCCAGAGCCCCTCGAGCCGATGTCCCTCGCACTCCGCCACCGCCGCTTCCTCGCCCTGTTCGCCGCGGTCGCCGTCGCGTCCGCGGTCGCCGCGCTCGCCCCGCACGCCTCGCATGCGCAGGCGGCCCGGAAGCCGCTCACGCAGGACACCTACGACCTCTGGCGCTCGATCCTCACACCGACGCTCTCACCCGACGGGCGCTGGGCCGTTTACACGCTCTCGCCCACGGTCGGCGACGGCGAGCTCGTCGCGCGGGCGACCGGAGCCGCCACCGAGCACCGCGTCGCGCGCGGCTGGACGGGGCGTCCGCTCACGAGCGTGACCGGCACGCCCTTCTCGGCGCAGGCCGCGCAGGTCACCGCCGACTCGCGTCACGTCGTGTTCCTCAAGTATCCAGCGAAGGCCGCGATGGATTCGGCGCGCTCGCGCCGCGGCCGGCCGGCCGAGGCGCCGAAGAACGCGCTCGCGATCCTCTCGCTCGCCGACGGCAAGGTGACCGAGGTCGAGCGGGTGCGCGGGTTCCAGCTCGCCCGCGACGGTGGCCGCTTCGTCGCATACCAGATCGATGCCGACACGACGGCTGCCGCCGGTCGCGGCGCGAATGTCGGCGGCGCGGGCGCGGGCGCGGGCGCGGCTGCTGGCGTGCCGGCAGGTGCCAACGCCGCGCGCCCCGACTCGGCGCGGCCCGCCGCGCGCCGTAAGGACTCCGGCGCGCCGCTCGTGCTGCGTGAGATCGCGACCGGCACCGAGGTCCGCATCGAGGGCGTCACCAACTACACCATCGACCAGCGCGAACGTTGGCTCGTCTACAGCACCACCGGCGCCGACTCGCTCAGTGCCGACGGCGTCTTCGTCCGCAGCCTCGCGAGCGGCACGGTCACGCCGCTCAAGGTCGCGACGGGCAACTATCGCAGTCTCGCGATCGACGAGGCCGGCACCCAGGTGGCCTTCGTCACCGACGCGGATGAATGGAAGTCCGAGAAGCCGCGCGTCGCGCTGTACCACGCCTCGCTCACCGGCACGCGGCAGCGGCCGGGCGTGCAGCCCGCCACCGTGGCCGTCACTGCGGACGCCGCAGGCGACGGCATGAAGATCGCTGATCGTGGAGCGCTCGAGTTCGTGCGGAGCGGCGGTGTGCTGCGCTTCGGCGTCGCGCACGTACAACCCGACTCGATCCCCGCCGACTCGCTCGCCGACAAGGCCGTGGTCGACCTCTGGCACTGGCGTGACACGCGCCCGCAGCCGATGCAGCGCGTGCAGGCTGGCCAGGACCGCAGCCGCAGCTACACCGCCGTCTTGCACGTCGCGACGCGGCAGATGCAGCGCCTCGCGAACGACTCGATCCCCACGGTGCAGCTCTCCGAGGACGGCAAGGTCGCCGTCGCGACCACGGGCGTGCCGTACGAGATCGACGCGATCGCCGGCGAGGACGGCAACGACATCCACGTCTTCAATACGGTGACCGGCGCATCGCGCCGCATCGCGCAGAAGGTGCAGGGCAACGGCCAGCTCTCGGCGGCCGCGCGCTTCGTCACGTGGTGGGAGAAGGGCGCCTGGCGCGTGCACGACATCGCCAATGACCGCACGCGCGACCTCACCGGCATCATCCCCAACGTGAGCTTCGCGCGAGAGATCCACGACACGCCCGGCGAGCCCGGCGCGTGGGGCGTCGGCGGCTGGACCAAGGACGACGCGCGCGTGCTCGTCTACGACCGCTACGACATCTGGGAGATCGACCCGCTCGGCGCCGTCGCGCCGCGCAATCTCACCGACGGCGCCGGGCGCCGCGACGATCTGACCTTCCGCCTCGTCGACCTCGACGCCGACCAACGCTTCTACGATCCGGCGCAGCCGCTGCTGCTCCGCGCGTTCGACAATGCGACCAAGTACGCCGGCCTCTATCGCGACCGCGTGGGCGCGACCATGCAGCCGGAACGCATCATGATGGCGCCCAAGTCGTGGCCGCTGCTGCAGAAGGCGCGCCGCGCCGAGCAGTATCTCGTCACGCGCGCCGACTATCGCGAGTTCCCCGATCTCTGGACCGGTCCGTCGTTCGACCGACTCGAGCGGATCTCGAACGCGATGCCCGAGCAGGCGCAGTATCTCTGGGGTGACGTCGAGCTCGTGAAGTGGCTCAACAGCGACGGCGTCCCCATGGAAGGCCTGCTCTACAAGCCCGAGGGATTCGATCCGTCGCTGAAGTACCCGATGCTCACGTACTTCTACGAGCAGCTCTCCGACGGGCTGTACAACTACAATCGCCCCGCGGGCCGCAACACGATCAATCCCGTCGTGTACGCGTCGCTCGGCTACCTCGTGTTCATGCCGAACATCCACTACACGCCCGGCTACCCCGGACCCAGCGCGGTGAAGTCGATCGTGCCGGGCGTGCAGTCGCTGATCGCGCGCGGCATCGCCGACCCGAAGAAGCTCGGGATCGGCGGACAGTCGTGGGGCGGCTACCAGACCGCATACATCATCACCGAGACGAACCTCTTCTCCGCGGCCGTGCCGAACGCGACGGTCGTGAACATGACGTCGGCCTACGGCGGCATCCGGTGGGAGACGGGCGTCGAGCGCGCGATCGTCAACTACGAGCAGGGCCAGAGCCGCATCGGCGGATCGCTCTGGGAGTATCCGGAGCGCTACATCGAGAACTCACCGCTCTTCCGCCTCGATCGCGTCACGACGCCGGTGCTCTTCATGGCCAATGACGCCGACGGCGCCGTGCCGTGGTACCAGGGCATCGAGTTCTTCGTCGCGATGCGCCGTCTGGGCAAGGAGGCGTACATGGTCAACTACAACGGCGACGCGCACAACCCGCGGAAGTACGCGAATCAGAAGGACATCGACCGCCGCATGCAGGAGTTCTTCGCCGCCCGGCTCCTCGGCGCGCCCGAGCCCGAGTGGATGCGGCGCGGGATCCCGTTCGTCGAGAAGGGTCGCGATCAGCTCGGGCGGCCGTAGCGGCGCGCAAAAATCTGGAGACTGCCGTCACCACAGAGGCACAGAGGACCAGAGGACACAGAGGACACAGAGAACTGTGACGACACCGCGATGCGATGTCCGTAGTTCTCTGTGTCCTCTGTGCCTCGGTGGTGAACACCGTGGAAATTCGAGCCCTACCTCGACCCGAACGTCCTCGGCTCCAGCGTCCGCAGGTACTTCCATACCGCGACCGTCTCCACGTCCGTCATGAGCTTGGTCGCATGCACCGGCATGAACGGATCGATCGCGCTCCCGTCGGGCCGCACCCCCTCGTGCAGCGCGCGGTGGAATCCTTCGTACGTGTAGTGCCCGATCCCCGTCGGCGTGAGGTTCGCCGGCTTCGGCCAGTCCGGCGGCCCACCCGGGATCGCACCACCACCGTAGGTCACGCCGTGGCAACCCGAGCACCCGACGTCGCCGAGGTACTTGCCGTACTCGACCGTCGAATCCACCGGTACCGTGGCGACGACGCCGTCGCTGTGCGTCACGAGCTTCGACGGGAAGAGCGGAAGCACGCCGGCCGCATAGAGCGCGCGGGCCACGGGTCCCACCTTCGTTTGGGGCCGCGCGCGCTCCACTCCTGGCACCGAACGCAGGTAGGCGATGATCGTGCCGAGATCCTCGTCGGAGAGGTGCTGGTACTCGGGCGAGGGCATGAGCATCAGGCGACGGCCATCGCTCGCGATGCCATGCCGGATCGCCACTTCGAACGCCGCATCCGAATACGCAGCGGCCGCTCCGCCCGGACCCTTCGTGAGGTTCGGCGCGTAGATGAGGCCCATCGCCGGATCGTCGATCACCACGCCGCCGCCGTAGTCCGCACCATGGCAGTCGCCGCACTTCGCGAGTGCCTTCGTGACGTGCTCGCCGCGCGCGACCGACGCGCTGTCGGTGGGAGCCCTGAACGCGTGCTCGGGCACCGGGCCTCGCGAGGCGATCTCGGAGCCCGACCAGGCGTACAGCCCGGCGACGCTGAAAACGAGGAGCAACAGCACGGCGCCGATCGCGGTGCCGGCGTACTTCACGATGCGCTTCATCTGCAACGCGCCTCCATGCTGAGGTGACCGCACGACGACCGCAGGGGGGCGGATCGCGGCGCAGGGCATGAGTGTCGCCCCGGCCGGCGATACGGGTCGTCGCGCCACAGAGTTACAGCCGACACACGCGATACCGCCAGCCCCCCACCGAGCCTACTATTCACCGCATGTCTGCCACTCCGAATCCTGACGCGGCCGCCACGGTCCCGTCCGCCGCCACCGCCGCCTCCGCGGCCTCCGCGGCCTCCGCGCACGCCAAGGACGCGCCGCTCAAGGATGCGCCGGCACCCGCGCCCTGGACCGTCGAGCGCGCGAAGGCGCTCTACAACATCGAGGGGTGGGGCGACGGGTTCTTCGACGTGAATGCGGCCGGTCGCGTCGTCGTCCGGCCCGACAAGGACCGCCCTGAGCAGGTCCTCGACCTCTTCGAACTCGCGCACGACCTCGAGGCGCAGGGCGTCGGCCTGCCCGTGCTGCTCCGCTTCTCCGACATCCTCAAGGCGCGCATCGAGATGCTCCACGCGCGTTTCGCGAGCGCGATCGCCGAGTTCCAGTACGAGGGCAAGTACACGACGGTCTATCCGATCAAGGTCAACCAACAGCGGCATGTGGTCGAGGAGATCGTCGAGTTCGGGCAGGCGACCGGCGTAGGCCTCGAGTGCGGCAGCAAGCCGGAACTGCAAGCCGTGCTCGCGCTCACCGAACGCACCGACCACCTGATCATCTGCAACGGCTACAAGGACGAGGAGTTCATGCGCCTCGCCCTCATGGGCCAGAAGCTCGGCCACACCGTGCTCATCGTGATCGAGCAGGTGAGCGAGCTCGACGTGCTCCTCCCCGTCATGAGGGAGATGGGCGTGACGCCGACGATCGGCGTGCGCATCAAGCTCTCGAGCGAAGGCTCGGGCCGCTGGGCGCAGTCGGGCGGCGAGAAGTCGAAGTTCGGACTCACCTCGGCGCAGCTCATGCAGGTGATCGATCGCCTCAAGGCGGAAGGGCTCGAGGACATCATCAAGCTGATCCACTTCCACCTCGGCTCGCAGATCACCGACATCCGCTTCATCAAGCGCGGGCTGCAGGAAGTGAGCCGCTTCTACGTCGAGCTCCGCCGCCTCGGGCTCGACATCCGGTACGTCGACGTCGGCGGCGGGCTCGGCGTGGACTACGACGGCACCCAGTCGACCTCGCAGGCCTCGATGAACTACTCCGCGCAGGAGTACGCGAACGACATCGTCTACACCCTCGCCGAGACCTGTCGCGAGGAGACGCTGCCGATGCCCGACATCATCTCCGAGTCGGGACGCGCGCTCACGGCGCACCACGCGCTCCTCCTGCTCTCGGTGATCGACGTCGAGTCGGCCGCCGAGCCGCCGGTGCCGGCGCTCGCCGAGGAGGATCACGCGCTCCTGCACGAGATGGCCGACGACCTCAAGACCGTCAGCCGCAAGAACGTCGCGATGCGACGCGTGCGCGAGATCTTCCACGACGCGATCTTCGACAAGGAGCGCGCGCAGCAGCTCTTCAACTCGGGTGTGCTCTCGCTGCGCGAGCGCGCGATGGCCGAGTCGTTCTATCTCTGCACGCTCAACGCCGTCGGCCGACTCGCCGCCGGCCGGCGCGACCACTTCGACGACATCATCCGCGACGTCGACGCCGCGCTCGTCGACCGCTACTTCGCGAATTTCTCGCTCTTCCAGTCGCTCCCCGACTCGTGGGCGATCGACCAGCTCTTCCCGATCATGCCGATCCACCGGCTCGACGAGGAGCCGACGCGCCACGGCACCATCCAGGACGTCACCTGCGACTCCGACGGCAAGATCGACCGGTTCATCGGCGGGCGTGACGGACAGCCCTCGATGCCGCTGCACGTCTTCCGTGACGGCGACGCGTACATCCTCGGCATCTTCCTCACCGGCGCGTATCAGGAGATCCTCGGCGACCTGCACAACCTCTTCGGGGACACCAACGCGGTGCACGTCCGGCTGCAGGGTGACCACTACGAGGTCACGCACCTCGTGCACGGCGACACCGTGACCGAAGTGCTCAACTACGTGCAGTTCCGCGCGAGCGACCTGCTCGCGACGTTCCGCCGCAAGGTGCAGGGCGCGAAGGACCTCTCGCGCGAGGAGGCGAACATGTTCATCGCCGAGTATGTCGCGGGGCTGGAAGGCTACACGTATCTCGAGGGCGAAGCGGCGCGTTGAGGCGCACGGAGGCGCACTGAGGCGCGCTGAGGCGCACTGAGGCGCGTTGAGGCGCGCTGAGGCGCGCTGCGCCGCGCGCACATACAGGTACGGTCGCCCACGCGCGCCGCAGGACTTCGGCGTGAGCAACCCTCTGTCCTGCCACGGAGCGATTCCCCATGAGCCCCGACCTCTTTCCGTTCCTCGCCGCGGCCGACGCCGACGGATTCGACACCATTCTCCTCGCGCTCGTCGCGACGATCGCCGCGACGAAGCTCTTCGGTGAACTCGCGCAGCGCATCGGGCAGCCCACGGTCCTCGGCGAACTGCTCGCCGGCGTCGTGCTCGGCGGCAGCGTGCTCGCGCTCTTCGACCCGACGCAGCCGGTGCTGCACGCCTTCGCGGAACTCGGTGTGCTCATCCTCCTCTTCGAGATCGGACTGCACACCGACCTGCGGGCGCTCGCGCGCGTCGGTGCGACCGCGCTGACCGTGGGTCTCGTCGGCGTCGTGCTCCCGTTCGGCGCGGGAATCGTCGTCGCGCGCGCCCTCGGGCTCGACCTCATGCCGAGCATCGTCGCCGGCGCCGCGCTCACGGCCACCTCGATCGGCATCTCGGCGCGCGTCCTCTCGGATCTCGGCCAGCTCAAGACGCCCGAGGGACAGGTCGTGATCGGCGCCGCCGTCCTCGACGACGTCGTGGGCCTCGTGATCCTCTCCGTCGTCGCGAGCCTCGTTGCCGGCGCCGAGCTCAGCGTCGGCGGCGTGCTGCGCACCGCGGCGCCGGCGATCGGCTTCGTCGTGGTCGCGATCGCGCTGGGCAGCGTCGCCATTCCGCCGCTGTTCCGCCTGGTCGAGAACGTCCGCGTCACCGGCGCGCTCGGCGTGATCGCGATGGGTTTCGCCCTCGCCCTCGCCTGGCTCGCCGCGCGATCCGGTAGCGCGATGATCATCGGCGCGTTCGCCGCCGGGCTGATCCTGCATCCGACGCCGCAACGCAAGGAGATCGAGCGCAGTGCCACGCAGCTCGGCTATTTCTTCGTGCCGATCTTCTTCGCGTCGGTTGGCGCTGCCGTCGACCTCGCCGCGCTCGCATCGCGCGAGGCGCTCCTGGTCGGCGCCGCGCTCATCAGTGTCGGCGTGCTGGGCAAGATCGCGGCCGGCTTCGCTCCCTGGTGGTTCAAGGGGAGGAAGCTGCTCGTGGGCATCGCGATGGTGCCGCGCGGCGAAGTGGGGTTGATCTTCGCACAGATGGGACTCGCGGCGGGCGTGCTGACGTCGGCGAACTTCGGCGCGCTCATGTTGATGGTGGTCGTCACGACCTTCATGACGCCGCCGCTCCTCGGCCGCCTCGTCTCGCGTCGCGCGACCGCCGACGACGAGTCCGCGCCGGACGAGAGCGGTATCGACGACCTCGTGGTCGGCAGCAACAAGCGCCGCGGGCATCGATAGGGTTGAGCCGAACTGCATTCACCACAGAGGCACAGAGGACACAGAGCACGGCGGAGCGGTGCCAAGGCAGTACAAGGGGGCGCGGGAGACGGAACTCGTCTGCCGCGCCCCCTTCGAGAATGAGTTGCAGTTGCAGTGGCAGTTCTCTGCGTCCTCTGTGCCTCTGTGGTGAACGCCGTTGTCGATCACCACAGAGGCACGCCAGACTCAACGCGCCGCGTACAGGTTCGCCACGTCGCCCCAGTGCACCACGTTCCACCACGCATCGATGTAATCCGGGCGCCGGTTCTGGTACTTGAGGTAGTACGCGTGCTCCCACACGTCGAGCCCGAGGATCGCATGCCGCCCTTCCATCATCGGGTTGTCCTGGTTCGGCGTGCTCTCGATCGTGAGCGTCCCGTCCTTCGCGGCAACGAGCCAGGCCCAGCCCGAGCCGAAACGCCCGACGGCCGCAGCCTTGAACGCCTCGCGGAACTTCGCGAAGTCGCCGAACGCCTTGTCGATCGCCGGCGCGACGTCGCCGGTGGGCACGCCGCCCGACTTCGGCACCATCAGGTTCCAGAAGAGCGAATGGTTCCAGTGGCCGCCGCCGTTGTTGCGCACCGCGCCGCGCACCGACTCCGGCACCTTCGCGATGTCGCGGCAGAGCTGGTCGAGCGTCCACGAGGCGAGCTCGGGCGCCTTCTCGATCGCGGCATTGAGGTTGTTGACGTACGCCTGATGATGCTTGCCGTGATGGATCGTCATCGTCTGCGCGTCGATGTGCGGCTCGAGCGCGTCGAGGGCGTAGGGCAGGGCGGGGAGCATGTGTGCCATGTGCGGACTCCGGTGCGGGTTCAGTGTCGATCCTTCGTCCTCCATCCTTCAGCCTTCAGCCTTTAGCCTTTCTTGACTTCCACCACCCGATGATCCCCGGCATGATGCTGAGGATGATGATGCCGATCACGAGTTTCTCCACCTGCGCTTCGAGTCCCGGCACCATCTTCACGACGTAGTAGCCGGTGAGCAGCATCGACCAGATCCACGCCAGCCCGCCGATCACGTTGTAGAACACGAACGTCGGGTAGTGCATCTTGGCCGCGCCCGCGACCACCGGCGCGAAGGTCCGCGCGAACGGCATGAACCGCGCCATGATGATCGTCTTGCCGCCGTGCTTCTCGTAGAACGCCTGCGCGGCCAGGAGATGGCTCTGCTTGAACCAGCGCGAGTCCGGCCGGCTGAACAGCGCATCGCCCGACTTGCGCCCGATCGCATACGCGATCTGGTCGCCGCCCACCGCCGCGAGCGAGCAGAGGATGCCGAGCGTCCAGACGTTGAGCGTCACGAGGCCGTCCTGCTGCGCCGCCACGAGGCCGGCGGTCACGAGGAGCGAGTCGCCCGGGAGGAACGGGAAGAGCAGCCCCGTCTCGATGAAGATGATCGCCGTGATGCCGGCGTAGCCCGCGGTCGCGACCAGCGTGTTGAGGTCGCGCAGCTGGTTGAACAGGTCGAGGAGGAAGTCCATGAGCGCGAAATGTAGCGGGCGGACTAACTTCCCCGCATGTCCGCGCTCGACAACGTCGTCATCGTCATCAATCGGCCGCAGGATCCCGTGAACATCGCCGGGACCGTGCGGGTCATGAAGAACATGGGGATTGCCGATCTTCGCCTCGTGCAGCCCGTCGCCTACGACCCCTGGCGGATCGAGGGCGTCGCGCACGGCACGCGCGACCTCGTCGACCGGATCGTCCACTTCGACTCGCTCCCCGAGGCCCTCGCCGACTGCGTCTATGTCGCGGCCTTCGGCGGCAAGCGCCGCGCCCATCGTTGGCCGCTCACCACGCCGCGCGAACTCGCGCCGGTCGTGCTCGCCAAGGCCGCCGACGGGCGGGTCGCCCTGCTCTTCGGACAGGAGGACCACGGACTCCCCAACGAGGCGATCGACCAGGCGCAGGTGCTCTGCACCATCCCCACCACCGAACACAGCTCGCTCAACATCGCGCAGGCGGTCCTCGTCGCGACCTACGAACTGCACCTCGAGGCGGGGGACTCCACGCGCACGATCGCGCGGCACAAGCACCACGCCGCCTTGCCTAAGCACGACGAATGGGAGCGCGCCCTCGGCGACATCGACCGCGCGCTCGCCGCGATCTCGTTCTACCGGACGCGGAACCCCGATCACATCATGCGCTCCGTCCGGTCGCTCCTGAACCGCGCCGGTCCCGACTCCCGCGAGCTGACGCTCGTGCGGGCCATGGCGATCGAGGTGCTCCGCACGATCGATCGCATCAAACGCGGGCTGGAATAGGACCCGTAAGCGCGCGCGCGAGGCTCACTTGCCATACTAGTGAGTGCAGGCCATTTTACCGTGTCTCCTCGCGGCTTGTGAAATCGTTCACAAGCCGAACGGACCGTTCGGAATTCCCTTTCATCCGAGTCTTGCGCATGACCGGTCGCAGGAAGTGGGTCGTCATCCCCGGGTTGGTCGCCATCGCCTTTGCGGCGACCATGATGTCCGCGTATGCGGGCTCCCAGTCCGCCGCTCCGCAGGCGCCCGCCGCCGGTACGCCGGAGACCGCGACCGAAGCGGCGAATCGTGACGCCTTCGGCAAGGCGAAGCCCGGCCCCTGGGCGTACAGCGGCGCCTCCGGCTACACGAACTATCTCGGCGGAGGCATCGGTCGCTCCCCGGAACAGCCCGTCAAGTTCCCGCATCCCGTGCACGTGAACTCGCTCAAGATGAACTGCGCGTTCTGTCACAATGCGGCGAACCAGTCGCCCGATCCCGGCCTCCCCGCCGTCGGCACCTGCATGGGCTGCCACACGATCGTCGGCGCAGGTCGACCCGAGATCGTGAAGCTCGCCGACTACTGGAACAAGAAGCAGCCGGTCCCGTGGGTGCGGGTGCACAAGGTGCCCGAGTACGTGCACTTCCCGCACATGCGGCACGTGAACGCCGGCGTCACCTGCCAGACCTGCCATGGCCAGGTGAACAACATGTCGCAGGTCTTCCAGACCCAGAGCCTCAACATGGGCTGGTGCGTCACTTGCCACGTGAATGGCTATTCCCCCGCCGAGGGGATGCGCGCAGCGGGCTACGAGCCCGACTCCGCCACGCTCGCCTTGCCGCGCAAGAAGGCGACGTACGACTGCGCCACCTGCCACTACTAGGATCGCCTGATGACCCCTGATACCAAGGACCAGTCGTCCGGCGTCAAACGCCGCGACTTCCTCAAGGTCCTCTCCGTCACCGGCGCCGCCACGGCCGCCATCGGTTGCACGTCCGGTGACGTCGAGAAGCTCATCCCGTATCTCGTCTCGCCCGACCAGACGACCCCGGGCGTCTCCAACTATTACGCGACCACCTGCCGTGAATGCGCGGCCGGCTGCGGCCTGATCGTCGAGGTCCGCGACGGACGCGCGATCAAGTCCGAGGGCAATCCCCAGCATCCGGTCAATCGCGGTGCGCTCTGCGCCCGCGGCCAGTCGGGCCTGCAGGGGCTGTACAATCCCGACCGCTTCCGCGGCCCCATGAAGCGCGAGGGCGGCACGCTCGTCCCCACGACCTGGGCCGAGGCGATGCAGACACTCGCCACGAAGCTCGGTGAAGTGAAGAGCCGCGGGCAGGGCGCGAAGGTCGCCGTGGTGAACCAGCACGAGCAGGGTTCGTTCCCGGCCTTCCTCGACACGGTGCTCGGCGGCTACGGCATCGCGCCGCACATCAGCTACGACGCCGAAGCACCGGTCGCCGTCGCGCAGGCCAATAAGGTCGCCTACGGCGCCTCGTGGCCGAAGATCGACTTCGCCGCCGCCTCGCTGATCGTCTCGTTCAGCGCCGACTTCCTCGACGGCTGGGGCCTTCCGGTCCCTCAGCAGCTCGCCTTCTCCGAGGCGCGCGGCAAGGTCGAGGGCGCTCCGCGCTTCATCTATGTGGGCGCGCGTCGCTCGCTCACCGGCCTCAACGCCGACTCGTGGATCCCCGCGCGTCCGGGCAGTGAGGTCACGATCGTCGATGCGCTCCTCGGCCGCGGCTCGCTCGCGTCGGCCGCTGCGGCAGCGGGCGTGGGCGTGAATCTCCTCGAAGGCCTTGCCTCCGAGATCCGCGGCGCCCGCGCCAGCGCGATCCTCTCCGGTGGCTACGGCGAGGATGCCGGCGAACTCGCCTCCGTGGTCGCCGAACTCAACGAGCAGCGCGGGAACGTCGGCACCACGATCAAGCCGGCCGAGGGCTACCTCGCGTTCGAGGGCGTCGCCGGCCAGGCCGAGATCCATACGCTCGCCGACCGGATGAACAGCGGCGACGTGCCGATGCTCATCGTGCGCGGCGCCAACCCGGCGTACACCTCGGGTGTCGGCGTCGGCTTCGCCGCGGCGATGTCCAAGGTGCCGTTCAAGGTCTCCTTCTCCAGCGTGCCGGACGAGACGACGTCGCTCTGCGACCTCGTGCTCCCCGATCACCACGCGCTCGAGAGCTGGGGCGACGCCGAGCCGCTGCGCGGCACGCTCTCGCTGCAGCAGCCGACCATGGACCCGGTCTTCGACTCGCGCGCCACGGGCGACGTGCTGCTCGCGATCGCGAAGGGCGACCAGACCATGGCCGCGCGCTTCGCGTTCGCCGACTATCGCGGCTGGCTCTCGAGCCGCATCGGCGGCAACGAGGCGCTCAAGAACGCGCTCCCGACCGCGATGATGAGCGGCAGCGCGACCGCGCGCACCGGCTCGTCCGCGCGCACCGGCACGCGCCGCACGGCGAGCGCGGAAGCCAAACAGGGCGCGTATCATCTCGTCGTCTATCCCTCGCCGACGCTCGGCGACGGCCGCGGCGCGAACAAGCCCTGGCTGCAGGAACTCCCCGATCCCGTCACCAAGATCGTCTGGCAGACGGTGATCGAGATGCACGCCGAGACGGCGCTCGCGCTCGGGCTTGTCGACGGCGACCTCGTCACGGTGAAGACCACCGCCGGCGAGATCACCGCGCCGGCCTTCGTCTACATCGGCATCCGTCCCGACACGATCGCCGTGCAGCTCGGCCGCGGCCACTCCGCTTCAGGCCGCTATGCGATCGCCGGCGAGAACGCCTGGACGCTCGTCGTCGGCGCCGAGGACGCGCGCTCCGGCGGTCTCGCGCTGAGCTCGGCCAAGGCGAACGTCACCAAGGCGACCGGCAACCAGCGCATCGTCACCATCGAAGGCTCCGGCCGTCAGCATGGCCGCGGCATCGCGCAGGCGATCGCGCTGCCGGCACTCCTCGCGGGCGAGGAAACGCATCCGCACCTGTTCGAGGGGCAGGCGAGCACCGAGTTCCTCCCGGGACTCCGCTCGCCCACGGCGAACGACGCCCAGGGCGACCTCGGCGTGCCGAACAGCAAGGACCACGGCCAGTACGATCCGAACCACTGGTCAGGCGCGGCGCGTCGCCGGTGGGCGATGACGATCGACCTCTCCAAGTGCACCGGCTGCTCGGCCTGCGTCACGGCCTGCTACGCCGAGAACAACATCCCGACGGTCGGCGCGGCCTGGCAGGGCGCGCAGATCCTGCCGGACCGCACCGGCTTCGGCGCCAACATCACGCGCTCGCGCGAGATGGCCTGGATCCGGCTCGAGCGCTACTGGGAACTCGACCGCGAGCCGAAGGACGTGAAGTTCGATCCGGAGCATCCGGACTTCGAGACGCGCTTCATCCCGATGATGTGCCAGCACTGCGGCAACGCGCCGTGCGAGCCGGTCTGCCCGGTGTACGCGACCTACCACGCGCCGAACGGCCTGAACGTCCAGGTCTACAACCGCTGCGTCGGCACGCGCTACTGCTCGAACAACTGCCCGTACAAGGTCCGCTACTACAACTGGTTCGGGTACGGCGACCCGTCGCGCACGCAGTATGCGTTCCCCGAGCCGCTGCACTGGCAGCTCAATCCGGACGTGACGGTGCGCAACAAGGGCATCATGGAGAAGTGCTCGTTCTGCGTGCAGCGCATCAAGGAGGCCGAGAACCGCGCCTCGCTCGAGCAGCGCGACCTGCAGGTGGACGAGTTCACGACGGCCTGCGCGCAGGCCTGTCCGTCGCGCGCGATCGTGTTCGGCGACGCGGCCGACGAGAACTGGTCGGTGGCCAAGTGGGCGAAGGACCGCAGGGCGTACCACGTGTTCGAGGAGCTCAACACCTTCACGGCGGTGGTCTACTTGAAGAAGGTCAATCATCCGGCGCCGTCGGCGTCGGCCACGGCGTAAGGGGGCGCGGACCATGGCAACCCTCGC
>JAYTNC010000186.1:0-5415 GCA_043748515.1 Gemmatimonadota bacterium
GTCTACTTCAGCGGCGGCGTCGGCGGGACGACGCATCTCTTCCGTGTGGCGGTCGCGGGCGGCGCGGTGGAGCAGGTCACCACGGGCGAGCGGCGCGTCGGGAGCGTGAGCTTCGATCGTGGCTTTCGGCGGATCGCCTACACGGTCGGGATGATCGAGGCCCCTTCGGAAGTGTGGGTCGCGAACATCGACGGCACCGGCGAGCGCCGGCTCACCACGCTCAACGATGCGCTCACCGCCGAGGTCGCGTTCAGCCGCGCCGAGCGGTTGCAGTACTCGAGCGTCGATGGGACGCGGATCGAGGGCTGGTTGCTCTTCCCGCATGGGTACCGCGCCGACGCCGGTCCGTACCCCATCGTGGTGAGCAGTCATGGCGGTCCGCACTCGGCCGACGGCTACGCGTTCGATTTCAAGAACCAGTACTTCGCGGCGAACGGCTACTTCGTGCTCAAGACCAACTTCCGCAGCAGCACGGGTTACGGGGAGAAGTTCCTCTGGGCGACGTGGGGCGCGTGGGGGGACCGCGACGGCGAGGACGTCATGTCCGGCCTCGATCATGTGCTCGGGCGGTATCCGATCGATCGCGCGCGCGCGGCGACGATGGGGCACTCGTACGGCGGATTCATGACCAATTGGCTGATCACGCAGTATCCCGACCGGTTCGCCGCGGCGATCCCCGGCGCGGGGATCGTGAACTGGGTGAGCGACTACGGCACCGCCGACATCGCGCGCACCAAGGAGACCGAGTTCTACGGCACACCGTGGGAGGAGCGCGGGCGCGCGATCATGATCCGCCAGTCACCGCTCACCTATGCCGATCGCGTGCGGACGCCGACGCTGTTCATTCATGGCGAGATCGACCAGCGCGTGCCGTATTCGGAGGCGGAGCAGATGTTCGTGGCGCTGAAGAAGAACGGTGTGCCCGCGGAGATGATCCAGTACGAGGGGATGTCGCACGGGATCACCGGGAGCTGGAACGTGGTGCACCGGGTGCTCAATGAGCGGCGGTGGCTCGACCGGTGGTTGAAGGGGGCGAACGCGATGTGAGCGCGGGTACGGGGTGCCGCCAGGCCGGACGCGGCGAATCCCCGCTGGACAACGCTCCCGTACGCGCGAGATTCTCGGAACATCTTCTTCCCGAGACTTCCGTGTTCCGCTCGCGCCGGTCCGTCCTCCTCGCGGTGCTGTTCGCCGCCGTGCTTCCGCTCCTCTCCGCACCGCAGCCGCTCGCGGCGCAGGCGACCATCCCCGCGGGCGCGATCCAAGGGCCGCGCTGGCGACACATCGGTCCCTTCCGCGCGGGCCGGACCAAGAGTGCGGTCGGGGTGCCGAGCCAGCCGAACACGTTCTACATGGCGCCGACCAACGGCGGCGTGTGGAAGACCACCGACGCCGGGCGCACTTGGGTGCCGATCGCCGACGGGCTCGCGACGGGGAGCATCGGTGCGGTGGAAGTCGCGCCCTCCGATCCGAACATCATCTACATCGGCAGCGGCGAGGGGCTTCAGCGTCCCGACCTCTCGACGGGCGACGGCATGTACCGCTCGAACGACGCCGGGAAGTCGTGGACCAAGCTCGGCCTGAACGACGGCCAGCAGATCCCGCGGATCGCGGTCGACCGGCGGAATCCGGCGCGGCTGTTCGTCGCGGTGCTCGGGCATCCGTACGGTCCCAACACCGAGCGCGGGATCTACCGCTCGACCGACAGCGGCAAGACGTTCGAGCGCGTGCTCTACCGCGACGAGAACACCGGCGGCGCCGACATCGTGTTCGCGCCGGACGACGTGAATACGCTCTACGCGGTGCTCTGGGAGGCGCGGCAGGGGCCGTGGGAGAACGCGGCGTGGAGCGGACCGGGCTCGGGACTGTTCAAGAGCACCGATGGCGGCACCACGTGGACGCAACTCTCGGGCGGGTTGCCGACCGCGGCCGACGGCGCCGGACGATTCGGCATCGGGATCAGTCCGAGCCATGCGAACCGGATCTACGTGACGGTCACCGCGGGCGCGAAGAGCGGCCTCTACCGCAGCGATGACGCCGGTGCGTCATGGGCGCGCACCACGAACGACAATCGCGTGTTCGGCCGAGGCGACGACTTCGCGGCGGTGACGGTGGACCCGAGCGATCCGAACACCGTCTACTCGATGAACGTCGTCGCGTGGAAGAGCACCGATGCCGGGGCGACGTGGAGCGCCTTCCGCGGCGCGCCCGGCGGCGACGACTATCAGCGGCTCTGGATCAACCCGTACAACCCGGCGCTCATGCTCATGGTCGCGGATCAGGGCGCGATCATCACGGTGAACGGCGGGCAGACGTGGAGCTCCTGGTACAACCAGGGCACCGCGCAGTTCTATCATGTGACCGCCGACAACGCCTGGCCGTACCGTGTCTGCGGCGGACAGCAGGAGTCGGGTTCGGCCTGCGTCGCGAGTCGCGGCAATGACGGAAGCATCACGTATCGCGACTGGCGACCGGTGGGCGCGAGCGAGTACAGCTATGTCGCGCCCGACCCGCTCGATCCGGAGATCGTCTACGGCGGCACGGTGACGCGGTTCGACCGGCGGACGGGACAGGTGCAGAACGTGAGCCCGAACGCGGGGCGCGGGCGCGGCTTTGGCGCGCCCGGTGCGCCGGGTGCGGCGGCGGGTCCCGACTACTTCCGCGGCATCCGCACCATGCCGGTGCTCTTCTCGCCGATCAATCCGCGCAAGCTCTACTACGGCACCAACGTGGTGTGGGAGACGGTGAACGGCGGCAAGAGCTGGAAGCGGCTGAGCGGCGATCTCTCGCGCGAGACGTGGGCGGTGCCGGCGAGCGTGGGCAAGTACATCGGCACGCCCGGCGCGCAGCCGACGCGGCGCGGCGTGGTCTATACGATCGCGCCGAGCTACGTGGACTCGAACACCGTGTGGGCGGGGACCGACGACGGGCTGATCCACGTGACGCGTGACGGCGGCAAGAGCTGGAAGGACGTGACGCCGCCGCAGATCGGGCCGTGGTGGAAGGTCTCGATCATGGATGCGTCGCACTTCGACGCGAACACCGCATACGCCGCGGTGAACACCTTCCGGCTCGACGATCTGCGGCCGCACATCTACCGCACGCGCGACGGCGGACGGACGTGGACGGAGATCGTGGACGGCATGTCGACCGACGCGCCGGTGAACGTGGTGCGCGAGGATCCCAAGCGG
The DNA here is from genome assembly GCA_043748515.1 of Gemmatimonadota bacterium. Classification (GTDB taxonomy): domain Bacteria; phylum Gemmatimonadota; class Gemmatimonadetes; order Gemmatimonadales; family Gemmatimonadaceae; genus Pseudogemmatithrix. The sequence goes on from JAYTNC010000186.1 coordinate 3,192, forward strand.
CGCGGGCTGCTCTACGCCGGCACGGAGAACCATGTGTGGTTCTCGCTCGACGCCGGCGATCACTGGAGCCCGCTGCGGCTCAACATGCCGGCGATCTCGATCCGCGACCTGATCGTGAAGGACGACGACATCGCGGTGGGCACGCATGGGCGCGGCTTCTGGATCCTCGACAACGTCACCGCGCTGCGGCAGTGGAATGCGGCGGCGGGATCGGCGCCGGCGACGCTGTTCAAGCCGGCGATGGCGACGCGCGTGCGCTACTCGATGTACACCGACACGCCGGTGCCGCCGGACGAGCCGCGCGCGGAGAATCCGCCTGACGGTGCGATGGTCGACTACCATCTCGCGCGTGACGCGGGGAATGTGCGCATGGAGATCCTGAATGCGGCCGGTCGTGTGTTGCGCACGTTCTCGAGCGACGATCCGACGCCGTCACCGGCGGATGCGGGGAACTGGCCGCGGTATTGGTTCCGTCCCGCCGCAGCACCGTCGGCGAAAGCGGGGCTACAACGGTTCACGTGGGACCTGCACTATGCGCGGCCGACCGATCAGTGCTCGCTGCCGATCTCGGGCACGCCGTACAACACCAAGTGCGAACCCGAGGGGCCGTGGGTGATGCCGGGGACGTTCACGGCGCGGCTCACGGTCGATGGGGCGGTGCAGTCGCAGACGTTCACGGTGCGGATGGATCCGCGCGTGCGGACGCCGCTCGTCGCGCTGCGGCAGCAGCATGACCTCTCGGTGGCGCTCCACGATGCGATGTTCGAGGCGGCGACGCTCGCAGCCGAGGCGCGCGCGAAGGGACTCGCGGAGTTCGCGGGGGCGGAGGGGTTCGGCGGGATCATGGCGGCGCACCAGGCGGTGATCGGGGCGCTGCAGGGGAGTGATTCGCCGGCGACTGACGTGGTCGTAAGGACGGCGAATGAGCGGCTGGCGGCGTATGCGGCGCTCAAGCGGCGGTGGATCGCGGCGCGTTAGGCGCGCTTCACCGCGCGCCGGACGCAGTCGACAACGTTCGTTTTCGTTCAGCCGTGTAATCCCACCAAGGCCGAGCGGGTGCGCCCTCCATGAACCGCACGGCCGAGATGAAGCAGTCGATGAGGCAGGGGTCCTGGCGGACTCCTGCCTTCTCGTTGCTCAGGGCGTACAGCTCGTAGGGGTCGCGTCCGATCAGTTGAATCGGCTCGCGGATGCCGATCGCCCGCAGGTCGCCGGCGATCGACTTGCCGATGTTCGGGATCTCCTCGAGGGCGCGCGCGTGGGCGGCGGTCTTGGCTTTCACTTTCTGGGCTCTGCTTGTGACATCGCTCGAGGATAGGCGCTCACTGAAGGGCGCGCCAGCGCGAAGGCTGGAGAGCCGCTCCGCCTAGCCGCTCTCCCTACCGAGGACTACAATGGTGCGATGAATGCCGTGACGATCGTCAACGTCGGCTACCGCTCCACCAACTACTGGGTGGTGAGCGCCGGTCGCTCGCGCCTGCTCGTCGACCTCGGCTGGCCGGGGCTGGCGGACGACCTGCTGCATGCGCTCGAGCGCGCGGACATCCCGTTCGCGGAGATCCGCTACGGATTCGCAACGCATTATCACATCGACCATGCGGGCGCGGCGCAGGATCTCAAGGCGCGCGGCATGCCGTTGATCGTGTTCGAGGAGCAGGTGGCTGCGATCCCGGCGATGAAGCGGCACATCAAGCCGAGCGATCACTACACGGAGATCGTGCCCGCGGGGAACGTAGTGAAGCGCTGCGACGAGTCGCGCGCGCTGCTCGCGGGAATCGGCATCGCCGGCGAGGTGGTGCCGACACCGGGGCATTCGGACGACAGCGTTTCGCTCGGGCTTGACTCGGGCAAGTGCTTCACGGGCGACCTCACGCTGGAGACGATGGTCGGCGAGGAGGATGCGCGCACGGTGCACGCGAGCTGGGCGCGGCTGCGCGCGCTCGGCGCGCGCCAGGTGTACGGCGGACATGCGCGCCCGTACGCGATGCCGTCGCCGCAACCGGCGCCGACGGAGGTGAATCATGGCTGACGTCGCTCCGCGGCTCGTGGCGGCGCTCGCCGACCGCTACCGCCTCGAACGCGAGGTCGGCGCCGGCGGCATGGCGACCGTCTACCTCGCGCACGACCTCAAGCACGAGCGCGACGTCGCGATCAAGGTGCTGCATCCCGATCTCGCGGCCGCGCTCGGCGGCGAGCGGTTCCTGAGCGAGATCAAGACCACGGC
>JAYTNC010000187.1:0-2569 GCA_043748515.1 Gemmatimonadota bacterium
TACACGGTGGAGGAACTGAAGCGCACGGGCTCGACCGAGACCACGCAGATGCTCGCCAGTCTCTCCCCCTCGGTGAACTTCCCGAAGCAGGCCGTCACCGACGCGACCGAGATCGTGCGTCCGTTCACGCTGCGCGGACTTTCGCCGGACCACTCGCTGGTGTTGATCAACGGGCAGCGGCGACACACCACCGCGCTGCTCAACGTCTTCTCGAACGGATCGGCGCCGGGCTCCAGCGGCGTCGACCTCAATGCCTTCCCGTCGAGCGCGATCAATCGCATCGAAGTGCTGCGCGACGGCGCGTCGACGCAGTACGGCTCGGACGCGATCGCCGGCGTGGTGAATCTGGTGCTCAAGGAAGGGCAGTTCGCCCCATTCATCAACACGAGCACCGGTCAGTACCGCCCGGGCAAGGGCTTCCAGAACGACGGCACCACCAATGACATCGGCGGTGGCGTGGGCTTCAAGCTCGGCCGCGGCTCGCTCAGCCTCTTCGGGCAGTACATGAAGCGCGAGGCCACGAATCGTGCCTGCCCTGACGGCAGCTTCCCCGATCTGAATGGCGTCCGGGACTCGGTCGCCAATTGTCAGGTCGTCATCAAGCGCACGGGGGTGCCGCAGCCGAACGTGCACTGGGGCGACGGCATCGAGCGTGACATCCATACCTTCGCGAACCTGCGTCTCCCGCTCAGCACCGACGGGACGACCGAACTCTATGCGTTCGGCGGCTACTCCGACCGCGACGGCACCGGCAACGGGTTCTTCCGCAAGCCGCAGAACGGGCGCAACTGGGCGCAGATCTACCCGCTCGGGTTCCTCCCCGAGTTCCGGCCGAATGTGATCGACTACTCGGCGGCAGGTGGGCTGCGCACCGATCTCGGCGGGTGGGCGACAGACATCGGCATGAACTACGGCTTCAACAGCTTCGACTTCAACCTTCGCAACACGCTCAACTCGTCCCTCGGACCGAGCCTTTCCACGCCGACGGCGCCAGGCCCGGACCGCGTGCTCGGCACCGCGGATGATCCAGGCATCCCGAACCAGACGGCGTTCTTCGCCGGCGCGCTCCGGCGCGGCGAGTTCAACCTCAGCGCCAACCTGTCGAAGGCGATGCAGGTGGGGCTGGCCAACCCGGTGAACGTGGCCGTCGGTGTCGCGTTCCGCCGCGAGAACTACGAGGTGATCGCCGGCGAGCGGGCCTCCTGGATCCAGGGCTACCACCTGACCAGGGACAGCAGCGGCGTAGCGCAGGGTGGCTCGTCCGTCTTCCAAGGGTTCGCCCCGAGCGACGCGAGCGAGAACAACCGCACCAACTTCGGTGGCTACGTCGACCTCGAGACCAATCTCTCGCAGTCTGTGCTCGTGAACGCCGCGGGCCGGTTCGAGAGCTACAGCGACTTCGGTCAGGCCTTCACCGGCAAGGCCGCGATGCGCTTCCAGCCCAACCGCAAGTTCGTGTTGCGCGGCGCCATGAGCACCGGATTCCGCGCTCCGGGCCTGCAGCAGAGCTGGTACAGCCACACCACGACCGCGATCCAGAACGGCGTGCTGATCGAGGTCGGCAACTTCCCCGTGACCAACCGTGCCTCGCGCATCTTCGGCGCGAGGCCGTTGCAGGAGGAGAAATCGGTCAACCTGAGCACCGGGTTCGCCTATTCGCCGACGAACAATCTCAACCTGAACGTCGACATCTATCACATCACGATCAAGGATCGCATCCTGCTCGGGGCGACCTTCGACGGCACGTCGGACCCCGTCGTCGCGCAGATCCTGCTCGACTCCGGCTTCACGTCGATCGCCGCGGTGCAGTTCCCGACCAACGCGCTCGACACCAAGTCGGACGGCATCGACATCGTGGCGAACTACCGGATGCTCGCGGGGAGCGGGACCTTCGACTTCGCGTTCGCGGTCAACTTCGCCAAGAACAAGATCACGCGGGTGAGTCCGCTCCCGGACATCCTGCAGGGGACGGGGACGATCTACACGAGCGCGCTCGACATCGTCACGATCAACGCGATCGAGAAGAACCGTCCTGATCGCCGGTCGACCTTCACGACCAACTACTCCTTGGGCCGGTTCCACGCGATGGCGCGGGCATCGGACTTCGGGAGCTTCGTGGACGGCAGTCTCGACGGACTCGAGACCTTCGGCGCGAAGATGCTGCTCGACGGCGAGCTCGGGTATCGATTCCAAGCCGTCAACATCTCGATCGGCGCGCGCAACCTGATGAACGTCTACCCTGACCAGGTGCAGGTCGCGGACAATACGAACAACGGGACATTCATCTATCCCGGCGCGTCACCGTTCGGCTACAACGGGCGCTTCGTCTATCTGCGCTCGGAGATCGTGCTCAACCGCTAGTCAGGGCTCATGTGACCAAGCGGGGCCCGGGCGTTCGCCCGGGCCCCGCTTCTGTTTCGTCCCTGTGCTGCGACGATGGGCCCGGTGGATCCGGCCCTGCCGATCCCGTCCCGCGCCGAGCGACTCAGGCGGCGTGCGAGGTGCGTTCGGTCGGGCGGCGGGAGAGGTAGACCTTCTCGCGGCCCGGCCCGAGGACCTCGAGCTCGAC
>JAYTNC010000188.1:0-5017 GCA_043748515.1 Gemmatimonadota bacterium
CGTCGTCCCTCACCCCGCAAGCCTCTGTTTCCCTCTGACAGCGACCGCTGGACCTCAGGAATATCCCTCGAATTCACCCACACGATTCCCCGAAGAGCCCTCTTTGTGTTTCGCCATTCACGCCGAGTAGCGACCGATCACGCGAGCGCCTGCCCCCGCAAGGGCGAGCACTGCCTACGCTCGCCGATAGCCGGAGTCGAAACTCGTTACATCGCCGCACTTGACAATTGCTGATACGGGGGGGGGGTATTTTGACTTGAGAGTTGGCAGCCCCGCCCTCGTGGACGAGTTCCCAAAATGAGTCATCGCGCGCGATTGCTCACGATTCTCCCAAGAGCATGGGTGCCGTTCGTCTTTGCGCTTGCCTTCCTGATTGTGTATCACGCACGAGCAAGCGTTGGGCCCACTGCCCCAGCCCTCCGGCACTCTAGCGGAGAGCAGTACGTTGTAGTGCTCGTCAGTGCATCACAATGCTCACTCTCTGAGGCTCGAGAGCTCCGCCGACATTGGGAGAAGCTCAATGACTACGTGGGATCACGGGCCGAGGCGTCGGGAGCAACAGTCTACACGATCGGCGCATCTTTGGACTCCGATGTCCGAGCTGGTATGGCTGCGCTGGCCGAAGTTGCTCCATTCGATGAAGTCGCGGTCGGAGGAGGTTGGCTGAATACCACCGTGTTGCGATACGTGATCAGAGATTTCGCTAGCCACCCATCGGTGCCGCAGATGCTCGTTCTCTCAAGGAAAGTGACGGTCGGAGCGTGGCCTGATGCGACATCGGACTCGCTATTGATGCGGTTCTATCGTCCGTCGGATGCTAGTCGGTGGGTTGACCGCGCCAAGTTGACGAAATCGGAGGGAGGATGAACCCGAAACTGCAGTTGGCGTTGATGGTCACCGCGGTCACCTGCGCAGTGGTGATGACGTTGCTCGTCTTGAAACGGGAGATCGGATCTCCTTCCTCGCAGCGCGATGAAGGCGTGCAAGTCGACGGGCTGGCGATGCTCATTGAGAGCGCCCCTCACGCCAGTGGTCCGACTGACGCAACGGTGACGATTGTCGAGTTCTTCGACTTGCAGTGTCCAGCCTGCCGTCAGTTCTCCTTGAGCATGGATTCGGTACGGTCGTCCGGTAGACACTCCATTCGGATAGTTCGTCACCACTATCCTCTGACCACCATTCACCCGATGGCGCAAGATCTGGCGTTAGTCGGCCTGTGTCTTGGGGACTCGGCGCTGTTCGATGACTACTATCGCCGCGCCTACGAGCTTCAAGGATTGCTCGGATCGCGTGCCTCCGTGGGACCGATGCAGCTCCTCCCTGCAGGAACGGATACGACGGCGATCCGGCACTGCGTGAGCGCACCGGAAACGTGGGATCGGCTTGCCAAGGAGATCCAGCTCGGCGATCGCTTGCGCCTACGCGCGACGCCATCGTTCATCATCGGCAGTAGGTTGTTCACTGGCGCCAGAAGTGCGAGCGAGCTCTCGACCCTGATCAGTCGGTGGGGAAGATGAGGTTTCGCGGCGTGGCAGCCTCAGTGTACGCGCTCGTGTCCTTCGTGTCCGCGCTCGACGCCCAAGGCCCAAGCCGCAGACACAATGCGATTGCTGGAGAAGTGCGACTTGGCCGCACGATACTCACACTCGGTGACGAAGATGCAGCTACGCCAACGACATTCGGAGGAATTGCGAGCGTGGCGCTAGACAAGGACGGAACTATCTACGTCCTCGACTACGGAGACAACAGTATCCGGGTCTTTGACCGTCGGGGGCGCTTCGTAACGCGTGCCGGGCGACCCGGTCGAGGCCCGGGCGATCTTGCTGCTCCGAATCGCCTACTGCACGATGGGGATTCCACGCTCTATGTGACCGACGAAGTCAATGGGGTTGTCGTGTTCCGAACCGGCGGCGGCGTCCTTCGTCACGTGCGCACGTTCGGCGCGGACCTGCGCCCGCGATCCGCTTGCGTGTACAGGGGCGGTTTGGTGATCGGTGGCTACCGCGATCAACGGATCTTTCACTTCGTGAGTTCGAACGGGGAAATCGTTCGGTCGGGCGGTGATCCGTTCCCCTTCCGCGCGCCCATTCAGATCAAGGCTCGTGTCGACACGATCGTGGCACTGCGCGAGTTGGCGAATCGCGCTTCGGTCGTACTCGTCTGCGCTGAGGCCGACTCACTGCTCATTGTTGCGCAGGCGTCTGGGCCGGGAATACGGGCGTATCGAGCTGACGGTGCCCTGGCGTGGGAACACCAGATACCGGAGTATGCTGGCAGCACCTATTTCACGGACTCGCGCGGCGCTCCAATCATCGCCTATGGGAAGGACGTGACACTCGCGGCGACGTTGCTCGACGCGCAAACGCTATTAGTGCAGTTCAGCCACAGGGAGACCGGCTCGACCGGAAGCGGGCGGACTCGCAGGATCGTGTCGAGACAACTCTGGCTTTCTTCGACGGTCCTGGACCTGAGAACCGGACAGGTTCGTTCGACATCGAGATCGCTGCCACTCCTGCTTGCGGTCCGCGGTCCGACGGCGATAGAGATGGAAGAGGAGCCGTTTCCGTTGCTCCGCGTTCGATCCATTGAAGGACGCAAGTAAATCTTCGCGGCATCCGACCGCGAACGTCTGGCGGCGACGAGGGCCGTCACCTTTTCCAAGAATGGGGAGCCGGATCATGAACGCTCGCAAGTGGGTCACGTTAGTCGCCACCGTCGTCACAGCGGCGGGAGCAGCTGTCCTCGCAACTCCAACCGACTCGCAGGCACAGAACGGCGAGTTCAGTTGTGGGAGCACGGGCGGTCCGCCATACCTCGGCTGCGTCCCTGGCGGAGCAGGCTGCTGGCTCGGAGGACTCGGCCCTCACCCCGATACCGGGGAGTACGGTTGCTGGACGGCGATCATGAGCGGAGACAACTGCTGTAAGCCCGTGAATGACTCGTGATCGAGCCTGGGCCGGTCACAGCCTCGTGCCACACGCGTATCGCGTACGCAGCGTCGAGGTCCTCCGATCGCGAATGACAGCTTAAGGAATTGCGGGGGCCGACCATCTGGTCGGCCCCCGCTTTCGTTGCGGGCGGGCGGGCGGGATGCACGTTTGGGGTCCTCGTTCCCGCCTCGACCCTCACGAGTCCTCCCATGCGAATCCGCGCGCTCGCCCTGCTGCTCGGTCTTTCCACGACTCTCTCGGCGCAGCAGCCACCCGCCGGGGGCGCCGCACCGGGGACCACGCCGCCGGCCGGTGGCGCTCAAGGGGTCGCCGCGACCCGCCGGCCGCGGCCCTACAACCAGGTCATCACGGACAAAGCCGTCACCGACGCCGGCATGATCACGGTGCACAAGGTCGACGAGAAGTGGTTCTTCGAGGTCGCCGACTCGATCCTCGGCCGCGACCAGCTGCTCGTGAGCCGCATCGCCGGTGTGCCGGCCGGCGTCGGCGGCTTCATCTCCGCCGGCACCAGCCTCAACGAGCGCCTCGTGCGCTTCGAGCGCGTCGGCGACCGGGTCGTCCTGCGCGCGATCAGCACCAGTGCCTACGCCGACGACTCGCTCGCGATCGCGATCTCGGTGCGCGTGAACAACGTCGGCGCCGTGCTCGCGGCCTTCCCCGTCCAGGCCTTCGGCAAGGACAGCGCCTCGGTCGTCCTCGACGTCACCGACTTCTTCTCCGGCGACACTCCCGCGCTCTCCGGACTCTCGGCGGCCGAGCGTCGCACGTATCAGGTGCGCCGATTCGACCCGGCCCGGTCGTCGCTCGACGCGATCAAGAGCTTCCCCCTGAACGTCGAGGTCTCGCACACGCAGACCTTCGACGCCGGTGCGCCCCCCTCCGACGCCGATGCCGCGACGATCACCCTCGCCATGCGGCAGTCGCTGGTGCTGCTCCCCAAGGTCCCCATGCGGCCTCGCCTCGCGGACGAGCGCATCGGCTTCTTCACCGTCGACCGCATCAACTACGGCCTCGACGAGCAGAAGGCCGCGAGCGAGACCTTCATCCGCCGCTGGCGCCTCGAGCCCAAGGATCCCGCCGCCTACGCGCGCGGTGAACTCGTCGAGCCGGTGAAGCCCATCATTTATTACCTCGACCCCGCGACGCCGGCCAAGTGGCGCCCGTACGTGCGCGCCGGTGTGAATGCGTGGGCCAAGGTCTTCGAGCGCGCCGGCTTCAAGAACGCGGTGCAGGCGAAGGACCCGCCGAGCCGCGCCGAGGATCCCGAGTGGGACGCCGAGGACATCCGCTACTCGGTCGTGCGCTGGACCGCCTCCACCGTGCGCAACGCCGTCGGCCCGAGCACCTCCGACCCGCGCACCGGCGAGATCATCGAGAGCGACATCACCTGGTACCACAATCACATGCGGTCGTACCGCAACCGCCTCCTCATCGAGACCGGCGCGGCGAACCCCGCGGTGCGCACGCTCGAGATCCCTGAAGAGGTGATGGGCGAGACGATGACGCAGGTGATCACGCACGAAGTGGGGCACGCGCTCGGCCTGCCGCACAACATGATCGCGTCGGCGTCGTTCCCGACCGACTCGCTCCGCTCGCGGAGCTTCACGTCGCGCTATGGCGTCTCGGGCACGATCATGGACTACGCCCGGCAGAACTACGTCGCGCAGCCCGGCGACGGGTTGGCCCCCAAGGACTTCATCCGTCGCCTCGGACCCTTCGACGACTTCGTGATCGAGTGGGGCTACCGCGTACTGCCGGAGGCCGCGACGCCGCCGGCCGAGCGTCCGATGCTCGAGCGGATGCTGCGGAACTCGACCGGGATGTTCGCGTACCGCTATCTCCCGCAGAACCTCGTCGGCACCGATCCCCGCGCTCAGACGGAGGACCTCGGCGACGATCCGATCAGGTCGACCGCGTACGCGCTCGCGAACCTCAGGCGCGTCGTGCCCGAGCTCGTGAGCTGGACGACGCGCCCGGGCGAGGACTACACCGATCTCGCCGAGATCCACGGTGAGCTGCTCGGCATGTGGAGCACGTACATGGGGCATGTCACCAACCTCGTGGGC
>JAYTNC010000189.1:0-1925 GCA_043748515.1 Gemmatimonadota bacterium
TCCTTCACGAACTTGCCGTCCTTCTGGAAGACCTGGATGCGGTTGTTCACGCGATCGCACACGTACACGAGCCCGTCGGTCGTCGGCTCGGCGCAGTGCACCGGGTTCCGGAACTGCGGGATCAGCGGCTTGGCGGGATCGTACGGCCCGTAGTTGCTGTCCGACGGCGCATTGCCGTACGCGCCCCAGAAGCGCTTGATCGCGCCCGACGCCATGTCGAGCACGGCGACGCGTTTGTTGCCGTAGCCGTCGGAGACGTAGGCCTCGTTGGCGGCCGCGTCGAAGCTGACCTTCGCGACGCGCCCGAACGAATCCATGCTGCGCGAGTCGCTCGGCCGGCCCGGCACGCCGATCTGCTGCAGGAAGCGGCCGTCGTGCGTGAACTTGAGGATGTGCGAGTCGGCCGCATTCACCGAGTCGCGCGTGCCGTTGCCGCCGATCCAGACGTTGCCGAGATGATCGATCGTGATGCCGTGGTTGGAGCCCGGCCAGGTGTACCCCTCGGCCGGACCGCCCCACGAGTTCACGAGATTGCCCTCGGGATCGAACTCGAGCACCGGCGGGGCCGCCGAGCAGCAGGGCCCGACCTTGGCGTAGCCGCCCTCGGTCCGCGCGTTGAGCGTCGACTGCCCCCGGTGGACGATGAACACGTGGTCGTTGGCGTCCACACCGACCCCGATCACCATGCCGAGCAGCCACCCATTGGGCAGCGGCTTGGGCCAGAAGGGATCGACCTCGAAGACCGGTGCCTGCACGGCCTGCCGGTCGAGCGTCGCCGCGAGCTCGCGCTGCCCGGCGAACAATGTCAGGATGGCCGCGCCCAACACGGCGGCGGTGATCAGCGTACCCTTGCGTGCCATGCTCAACTCCGGACTCGCGTGAATGCGTGTGCTCCGACGCGCCCAATGCTATATCTCCCCGCCGTGATGCACCAGAGACGCACTGCCCCCCTTGCGCGTTGCGGCACCCTGCTCCGGCTGATCGCCGGCGCGGCGGTCGTCGTCGCCGGTGCGGCGCGCCCGCTCCCGGCGCACGAGATCCCGCAGCGCGTCGCCGTCCGCGGCTTCGTGCGCGCCGAGGGGACGCGGCTCGAGGTGCTGCTGCGGGTCCCGCTCGAGGCGATGCGCGACATCGACTTCCCGCTGCGCGCGGACGGCTCGGTCGACCTCGTCAAGGTGCGGCCGCTGCTCGCCGAGGCGGCGCGCCTCTGGCTCGCCGAGTACCTCTCGCTCGACGCCGACGGCATCTCTCTGGGTGCGCCGACGGTGACCGCGGCGCGCGTGGCGCTTCCGAGCGACCGCGGCTTCGAGTCGATCGGCGCGGCCCGCGCCCTGTTCCACGCGCCGCCGCTCGGCGACGAGACGCGCATCGCGTGGCAACAGGCGCTCCTCGACGTGCGCCTCGAATACGTGCTCGCCTCTCCCGAGGCGCGGCTCGTGCTCCGGCCGCGGCTCGCCCATCTCGGCGTGCGCACCACGAGCGTGCTCCACCTCGTCGGCGCCGACGGCAGCGAGCGCATGCTCGTCTACGAGGGCAACCCCGACCGCGTCGTGCTCGATCCGCGCTGGTACGACGCGGTCCGGCAGTTCACCACCGAGGGCTTCCGGCACATCCTCGGCGGGATCGACCATCTGCTGTTCGTGATCTGCCTCGTGCTGCCGGTGCGCCGCTGGCGCTCGCTCGTCGCGATCGTCACCGCGTTCACGCTCGCGCACTCGCTCACGCTGGGGGCATCGGCACTCGGTCTCGCGCCCGACGCCGGCTGGTTCCCGCCGCTCGTCGAGACGCTCATCGCGGCGTCGATCGTCTGGCTGACGCTCGAGAATATCGTGCTGCCAGCCGAGCGTCTCGAGCACCGGTGGATGCTGGCGTTCGGGTTCGGGCTCATCCACGGCTTCGGTTTCTCGTTCGCGCTCGCGGAGCAG
>JAYTNC010000190.1:0-1740 GCA_043748515.1 Gemmatimonadota bacterium
CGTCGAGTCCACCTGCGCCGCGTCGACCGAGTTGGCGAGCCGCTGGATCGACTGCTGCGTGCGCGTCAGTTCCGCCGACTGCTGCTCGGCGATGACGCCGAGGCTCGCGATCAGCGCGTTCGCGCTCGTCACCGTCCGGCGCACCTCCGCGAGGCCGCCCCGGTCGACGAGCTCGCTGCGCAGCGCCTTCGTGAGCAGGTGGATGTCCTGGCTTATCGAATCGACCTTCGTGAGCACCTCGCCGATCCCGACCATCGGCGCGCCCGAGGGGACGGTGTCGCCTTCGGCATAGTAGTCGTCGGTCGGGATCGTCGGCGTCATCGCGACCATCATGTCGCCGAACACGCCGTTCGGCGCCACCTTCGACGTCGTGCCGTGCGGGACCTTGTACTTCTTGTAGATCCGCATCGTTACGAGGAGCTTGCCGCTGCGGTTGATGTCCACCGCGTCGACGTAGCCCACCGACACGCCCGAGAGCATCACCGGCTGCCCCTGGCGCAGGCCCGAGCCCCAGTCGAACTGCGAATACATCTTGTAGCCCGGCAGCAGGCCGCCGCGGGCAAGGAACATCGAGCCGACGATCGCGAGTCCGAGCGCGACGGTCGTCACGATGCCCACGAGTACTTCGTCGCGTCGCTTCATCCTTGGAGGTACGGTGCGAGGAGGACGGCGGTCGTCGCGTCGAGGATCAGGATGGCGATGGACGAGATCACGACCGCCTTCGCCGTGCTCTTGCCCACGCCCTCCGCGCCGCCGAATGTCATGTAGCCTTCATACGTGCAGAGGAACGCGATCGCGGCGCCGAAGAGCGTCGCCTTGATCAGGCTGTACGTCACCTGGAACTGGTCGTAGCCGAGCCGCACGCCCTCCATGAACTGGGCGTACTGCACGTCGGCCACCGTCACGGCCGCCATCATCCCGGAGATCACGCCGATCACGTCGGCGAAGATCGTCAGGATCGGCAGCATGATCACCGCCGCCACGAGACGCGGGATCACCAGGTACGCCACCGGATCGAACGAGAGCGTCTCTAGCGCGTCGATCTGCTCCGTCACGCGCATGGTCGCGATCTCGGCCGTCATCTTCGCGCCCACGCGGCCGGCGAGCACGAGACCCGTGAGCAGCGGCCCCGTCTCGAGGATCACGATCTGGCGCGTCGAGAGCCCCACGATGGAGAGCGCGATGCCCGGGAAGAGCTGGTAGCGGATCTGGATCGCGATCACGCCGCCGATGAAGGCCGCCACCATGAGCGCGAGCGGCAGCGAGTCGACGCCGATCGCGCGCATCTGGTGGAACACCTGGCCGCGCCAAGTCGGCACCTCACGGAACCCGCGGAAGATGTCGCGCACGAAGAAGACGCGCCCACCCACGCCGGCCAGGAAGCTGAGCGCCTCCCGCCCCATGTGGCGGAAGAACTTCATGCTCTCCCGCTGGACGATCGGATACGACGACGTGGGGCGAGACGACACGCTAGGTCCGGACCTTGTAGAGAAGGATCGATCCGATCACCGCGAAGATCGCCCCCGGTATCCAGGCCGCCAACTCGGGGAGGATCAGCCCGCCGGCGCCGATCGCCTGCGTCAACTGCAGGAGCATCAGGAATATAACCGTGGTCGCGAGGCTGATGCCGATCCCGTACGCCGTGCCGCCGCGCTGCGTGCTCGTCGCGAGCGGCGCGCCGATGAGCATGATGATGAAACAGGTCACCGGGATCGCGATCTTGAGCATCCGCTCGACCCG
>JAYTNC010000191.1:0-2636 GCA_043748515.1 Gemmatimonadota bacterium
CCCGTGAAGGGCTTCTGCTCCTTGTCGCAGGTCGTGCGGCCCGAGAGCCGTTCGACGAGCAGGGCGTCGGCGATGTCGAAGACGAGCACGACGTCGACCTTGCGGCCGAGTTCCTTCGTGACCGTCGCGAGTCCCTCGGCCTGCGGCACCGTGCGCACCACGCCGTCGAGGATCACGCCCTTCGCCTGCGCCGGCTGTGCCAGCGCCTCCTTCATGATGCCGAGGATCACGGCGTCGGGAACGAGGTCCCCGCGGTCCATGAAGGCCTTGGCCTCGAGGCCGAGCTTCGTGCCGGCCTTGACGGCGGCACGGAGCACGTCCCCTGTAGCGATCTTGGGGACGCCAAGGGAGGCTGCGATCCTCTCCCCCTGCGTCCCCTTTCCTGCGCCCGGCGGACCGAGCAGCACGACGATCATGCGGTGTTCCTCGTTAGAAGCCGGCGCCTGCGTTGCGGCCGCGGAAGCGGACGCGCCCCTTCTTCATGAAACCGTCGTACTTGCGGAGCAGCAGATGCTGCTGCACCTGCGCCATCGTGTCGAGCGCGACGCCCACCACGATGAGGAGCGAGGTCCCGCCGAACTGGAACGGCACCGCGAGCGCGTCGGCCAGGAACACCGGGAGCAGCGCCAGGAAGGTCAGGAAGAGCGCACCCGGCAGCGTCACGCGCTCGACGATGTGTCCGATGTACTCCGCCGTCTTCGAGCCCGGCTTGATGCCCGGGATGAAGCCGCCCTGCTTCTTCAGGTTCTCGGACAGATCGGCCGGATTGAAGATGATCGACGTGTAGAAGTACGTGAAGAACACGATGAGCACCGTCATGAGCACGTAGTAGAACCACGTGCCCGGCGCCAGGTAGTCGGCCATGTCGGCGAGCCACGGGTTGCCGGAGAACTGCGCGGCGGCGCCGGGGACGACGATGAGCGACTGTGCGAAGATGATCGGCATCACGCCCGCAGAGTTGATGCGGATCGGGATGTGGTTCCGGGCGGCCTCGCGCTGACGGCCCTTCGCCATCGTGCGCTGCGGGATCTGGATCGCGATCCGCCGCGCGGCGAGCGTGATCAGCACGACGCCGGCGACGACGCCGCCCATGATCGCCGTCAGCGCCAGCATCGAGAGCGGCGAGACCGCGCCCGTGCCGAGGAAGCCGAACGCCGAGATGATGCCGGGGATGAAGCGCTCGACGATCGAGAAGAAGATCAGGAGCGAGGCGCCGTTGCCGAGGCCGCGTTCGGTGATCTGCTCACCGAGCCACATCACGAAGAGCGCGCCCGTCGTCAGGAAGAGCACCATCTGCAGGACGAAGCCCGACCCCGGAGTGACGACCGCTCCGGTGATGCCGGCCGTGAAGAGCGCGAAGCCGTACCCCTGCACCGCCGCGAGCGCGACCGTGAAGTAGCGCGTCCACTGCGTGATCTTCTTGCGGCCCTCTTCGTCCTTCTGGAGCTTCTCGAGCGAGGGGATCACCGCAGCGCCGATCTGCATGAAGATCGACGCCGAGATGTACGGCATGATGCCCAGGGCGAAGATCGTGGACCGCGACAGGTTGCCGCCCACGAACAGGTCGTACAGCCCCAGCAGGCCGTTGTTGCCCTGGTTCTGGAAGAAGTTGAGCATCGCCGTCACGTCGATGCCCGGCGCCGTCACGTGCGAGCCGACCCGGTAGACCAGGAGGCAGAGGAACGTGAACGTGATCTTCTGCCAGAGCTCGGGCGTGTTACGGATGTTCCCCAGCGCTTCCACCGCCTTGGGCTGTGCCATCTTACTCCTCGACCGTGCCGCCCGCCGCCACGATCTTCTCGCGCGCCGAGCCGCTGACCTTGAGTCCGCGCACCGTCACCGCGCGGTCGATCTCGCCATTGGCGAGCAGCTTCGCCGGACCCTTCGTCAGCTTCACGAGGCCCGCGACGAGCAACGTCTCCATCGTCACTTCGTTCCCCGTCACGAGGGAGAGATCGCCAAGACCGACGACCTGCGATTCCACGCGGAACGGGTTGTGGAAGCCACGCTTCGGCACGCGCCGCGTCAGCGGCATCTGGCCGCCTTCGAAGTGCGGCTTGTTGCCGCCCGGGCCATGATGGCCCGAGCGCGCCTTGATGCCCTTGTGGCCCTTGCCCGACGTCTTGCCGGTGCCCGAGCCCGGGCCGCGCCCGAGGCGCTTCCGGTCCCGGTGCGAACCCGGCGACGGCGCCAGGTTGTTCAGTGTGATCTTTTCGTCGCTCATCGTATCACTCCTTCACCGGGGTCACTACGACCAGGTGGCGAACCTTCTTGATCATTCCGCGCAACGAAGGCGAGTCCGGGTGCACCACCGAATCCTGGTGATGACGGAGGCCGAGGGCCTCGAGGGTCGCATTCATGCTCTTGTTGTGGCCGATACCGGAACGCACCTGTTCGATGCGCACCTTCCCCTCGGTGAGGGTGTTCGGCAGGGTCTTCGCCGGGCCGCGGCCCGGGTGCCACACGAACGTCCGCGGCATTAGACGGCCTCCTTGGACTTGGCCCGCGACTTGTAGCCGAGGGACGAGACTTCGACGCCGCGCTCGCGCGCGATCTGCTCGACCGTCGTCAGGTTCTGCAACCCGTCGAGCGCCGCGAGCACCATGTTGTGCGGGTTCGTCGAGCCGAGCGACTTG
>JAYTNC010000192.1:0-4549 GCA_043748515.1 Gemmatimonadota bacterium
GAGTGGGGCGGATGGGAGGGCGCGTGCGCCGCGGCGCCGTTGGGGAGCAAGCTAGGAGCTTTCAACGAGCCGACAACCCCTGCGTCGGTTCCACGTGCACGGTCACGTCGGCGGCGCCGAGCTCGCCCTGCACCGCGCGCTCCACGGCGTCGGCATGCGCATGCGCGTCGGTCACCGGGAGCGTGCCGTCGACCGTGATCGTGATGTCCACGAAGACGGTGCCCGAACTGTTCGTTCGCGATCGGATCGCGAAGGCGTCGCGCACCCCGGGCACGCCGCAGGCGGCGCGACGCACCCGCTCCGAGTCCGCTCCGCGCTGGTCCACGAGCACCGGCACCGTCACGCGGAGGATCAGCCACCCGCTCCGCGCGATGATCAACGCGACGACGATCGCGAGCAATGGGTCGGCCCACGCGATGCCGGCGCGCGCGGCGACGAGCGACGCGATCGCGAGCGCCGTCACCGCGAGGTCGCTCGCCGTGTGCTCGGCGTCGGCGAGCAGCAGCGGGCTCGAGAGTTCACGCCCCTTCCGCCGTTCCCATGCCACCACCACGACGTTCACGAGCGAGGTGCTCGCGAGCAGCAACAGCTCGCCGTCCGTCGGCGAAGCGAGTGCGACGGGGTCGATCAGCCGGACGAACGCGCCGCGCGCCAGCTCGAAGCACGAGATCGACAGGAATCCGACGATCGCGAGCGCGCCCATCGTCTCGAACTTGTCGTGCCCGTAGGGATGGTCCTCGTCAGGGCCGCGCGCGGCGAGTGCCACGATCACCATCGCGATGACATTATTCAGCGCGTCGAGGAAGCTCTCGAGCGCGGCGCCCACCACGGTGAGGCTGCCGGACCGGACGCCCACGAAGACCTTCACCGCGACCACCAGCGCATTGAGGACGAGGATGAGCGCGAGCGTGCGCTGGATCGCCGCGGTCCGGCCGGGAGTGATGCGCAGGGGAAGTGCCACGCGCGAAGTCTCGCCCGCACCGGACGAGCGAGTCAATGCGTGGTCCATCGTTTCGGTGGGACGAAATGCCTGAACTGCCCGAAGTCGAGTTCGCCGTCCGTTGCCTGCGGCGCACGGTGCGAGGCAAGCGCATCGAGGGCGCACGGGTCCATCACCGGTCGCAGGGCCGCACGCTCACTGCGGCCGTCCTGCGCCGCATCGTCGGCCGTCGCATCGACGACGTCACGCGCCGCGGCAAGCACCAACTCCTGCATCTCGACGACGGCGCGACGCTCCTCGTGCACTTCCGTCTCGACGGCGACTGGGAGGTCACGCGCGCGGCGACCGCACTGCCGCGTCATGCGCGCGTCACCTTCGACCTCGAGGGCGATCGCCGCCTCTCGCTCACCGATCCGCGCGCCCTCTGCACGGTGCACTACCACGCGCCCGGTCACCCGCCCGTGCTCGACCTGGGCCCGGAGCCCGAGGACGCGCACCTCACGCCGACGCTCCTCCGCGCGCGATTGCGCGGCAAGCGCGGCCCGATCAAACCGGCGCTCCTCGACCAGCGTCTCCTCGCCGGCGTCGGCAACATCTACGCGCAGGAGGCGTGCTGGCGCGCGCGCATCGCGCCATCCGCGCCCGCGAACTCCCTCTCCCCCGCGCGCGTCGCGCGCCTGCTCGACGCCTTGCGCGCCGCACTCGCCGACGGCCACGAGAACGCCGGCCGCTACCATCGCGGCCAGCGCGCGATCCCGTTCAACGTGTACGATCGCGAGGGCGAGCCATGCCCCCACTGCGGAGCGCCCATCCGACGCACGGTGCAGGCAGGGCGGGGCACCTGGTTCTGTGCGCGCTGTCAACGCAGCTGACTTCAGAGTTGAGATGGGAGATGTGAGCAGCGCGCTTCGGCTCCGTGCGAAAAGGAAGAAGGCCGCCCGAACGGGCGGCCTCCCTTCAACCTTCAGCCTTCATCGCTCCGCTATTAATCGGCCCTCATCGCTCCACGATCAATCCCCCGCCTCCAGCAACGCCCCCTTCAGATACCCGGTCTCGGGGATCGTGATCACCTCGGGATGGTCGCTCGGCTGCCCCGTCACCGCGCGCAGGATCATCCGCCGCCCGCTGTCCGCCGCCGCGTCCTGCAACATCGCGAGGAAGTCCGCCTTGCCCACATGGTACGAGCAGCTGGCCGTGTAGAGCGTCCCACCGGGCGCGAGGAGCCGCATCGCGCGCAGGTTGATGTCCTTGTAGCCTCGCAGCGCTCCGGCGATCGAGGCGCGGTTCTTGGCGAATGCCGGAGGGTCGAGCACGATCGTCTCGTACTTCGCGCCGCGCCCTTCCTCCGCGCGCAGGAAATCGAACGCGTCCGCTTCGACGCCCGTGATGTTCGTGAGGCCGTTCAGCGCCGCGTTCTCCGCCGCGCGCGCGATCGCCGCGCCCGACGCGTCGATCGCCGTGACCGTGTCGGCCTTGCGCGCGAGGTGCAGCGCGAACGAGCCGTGATACGAGAAGACGTCGAGCGCCCGTCCGCGCGCCACGCTCGCCACGAGCACGCGCGCCTCGCGCTGGTCGAGGAAGGCGCCCGTCTTCTGTCCGCTGTGCGGTGCGGCGAGGTAACGCACGCCGTGCTCGCGCACCTCCACCGTCTCCGGCACCGAGCCGGCGAGCGTCTCGACCGCGCGCGTCAGTCCCTCGCGCGTCCGCACACTGGCGTCGTTGCGCGCGAGGATCCCCTCGGGGCGCACGATCGACTGCAGCGCCTCGACGATCGACCTGCGGTGCGCTTCGATCCCCGCCGAGAGCAGCTGCACCACGAGCCAGCGGTCGAACCGGTCGACCACGAGCGAGGGCAGTCCGTCCCCTTCGCCGTGCACCAACCGGCAGGCGTTGGTGTTCGCGTCGAGCAGGCCGTCGCGGCGCGCCACCGCCGCAGCGATCCGTGCATGCCACCAGGCGGCGTCGAGTTCCTCGCCCGCGCGTCGCGAGACCAGGCGCAACGAGATCTCCGACTCGGGGCTCCAGAGCGCGGTGCCCACCACGCGTCCCTGCTGGTCCGTCACCGACACCGTGCCCGGCGGTGCGTCCGGCGCATCGACGACGTCCGAGCGGAAGATCCACGGATGCCCGAGCGTCCAGCGTCGCGCGCCGCGCGACGAAACCACGACAGTTGTCATGCTCCAATCTACACCGTGCCCTTTCCCCTCTCCCCTCTCAACCCCGGCTCCCGCATCTCGCCCCCCTCCCGCATCCCTCTCCGCCGTCCCAGATTCGGGCACCTGTGACCGCCCCGAATCGCATCCGCAGCGTCCGCGCCGTACGCGGCGCCACCACCGTCGCCGGTGACGACCCGCTGCTCATCCGC
Organism: Gemmatimonadota bacterium; assembly: GCA_043748515.1. Taxonomy (GTDB): domain Bacteria; phylum Gemmatimonadota; class Gemmatimonadetes; order Gemmatimonadales; family Gemmatimonadaceae; genus Pseudogemmatithrix. The sequence goes on from JAYTNC010000192.1 coordinate 3,306, forward strand.
GAGGCCGTCACCGAGTTGCTCGAGGCGATCCTCAACGACAACGACATCGTTCCCAACGACGTCATCTCCGCGGTCTTCACCGCGACGCCAGACCTCGTCAGCGAGTTCCCCGCGCACGCCGCGCGACTCTACGGCTGGACCGACGTCCCGCTCCTCTGTGCACAGGAGCTCCCGGTGCACGGGGCGTTGCCGCGCTGCCTGCGCGTGCTGCTCCACGCCGAGACGCGCAGACTGCGCAGCGAGATCCGGCACGTGTACCTCCGCGATGCCGTGCTCCTGCGCTCGGACCTGCTCTCGGACTAGGGGCGCTTCTTCGTCACCGAATCGATCGTCGCGCGCGGGAGCCCCACGGCGCGCAGCGCCGAGTCGAGCTCCGCCTGCTCGCGCTGCGCCCGCTCGTGACGCGCGACCGAGTCCTTCCGCGCCACCGCGCGCACCATCTCGATCGCCGCCAGGTGCTCGCCGTACGTCGTGCGGAACTCATGATGCCCGTCCGGATGCGCGACGAAGAACCGGTAGGGCACGTCGGCTGGGAAGAGCGCCGCCCTGATGCTCGCCTCGCCCGGCGACGCGATCGGCCCGGGCGGAAGGCCCACGCGCCGGTAGGTGTTGTACGGCGAATCGACCTTGAGGTCGCGGTAGAGCACGCGCCCCGGCTTCTTCTTCTGCGCGTACTGCACCGTCGGGTCCGCCTGCAACGGCATCCGGATCCGCAGGCGGTTGGAGTAGACGGCCGCGACGATCGGACGCTCCGACTCGCGACGCACCTCCTTCTCCACGATCGACGCCAGCGTCATGATCTGGTGGCGCGACATCTTCCGCTCCGTCAGCCGCGCGTTCCAGTCCGCCTTCCAGATCTGCTCGAAGCGGTGCACCATGAGGTCCACCGCCTGCCGCGCCGTCGAGTGCCCGGGGAAGTCGTACGTGTTCGGGAACAGGTAGCCCTCGAGCGTCTCGGTGCCGAGCGGCGCGCCGACGCGCTGCAGCAGCAGCGTGTCGCGCACCGCGACCTCGAGCGATTCGATCGGCACCTCGAGCGCCTTGCTCAACGCCGGCAGGATCTCCCAGAGCGGCCATCCCTCGGGGATCGTCACGCGCGAGACGATCCCCCGACCCTGCTGCAGCGCGGTGAGCACCTCGTTCCACCCGGCGCCGCGACGGATCAGGTACGTGCCGTAGCGGATGTTGCGGTCGAGCCCGCGTTGCGAGGCATAGAAGCCGAAGAGTCGCGGACGATCGATCAC
>JAYTNC010000193.1:0-3546 GCA_043748515.1 Gemmatimonadota bacterium
GCGGCGCGCGGCACACCCCAGCTGCGCACGATCCGGTTGTGCGACTCGTCGCCCTCGGGCACGTCGGCGAGCGGCACATTCGGGATGCCGAGCATGATCTCGTCGAGCCGCGCCTGCATGGGTGCGAGGTCGGCCTCGAGCGCGGCGATCTCGTCGCCCAGCGCGCGCGCCTCGGCCATCTGTGGGGCGGCATCCTCCTTGGCCTTCTTGAGGCGGCCGACCTCCTGCGTCACGACGTTCCGTCGCGCCTTCTTCTCCTCAACCGCGGTGATCGCGGCGCGGCGCGCGCGATCGAGGGCCTCGGCCTCGTCGATCTCGGGACCGTGGACCTGCAGCTTGCCGCGCCGGCGCATGCCCTCGCGCAGTTCCGCGACCTGATCGCGCACCATCTTCTGATCGTGCACCGCTCAGAACTCCGGGACGCCCAGGACGAGCGAGCGGAAGCCGCAGTTGGGATTCACCCGGGCGGAGAGCCGGATGCGGCGCTCGGCGGGAATGACGGAGTCGACGTAGAACTTCGCGTAGATGTCCTGCCGCAGGTCGTACTGGCAGTAGAGCGTCGTCACCTTCGCGAAGAAGGCCTGCCCTTCGTTCACCAGGAGGAGCGTGTCGTTCGTCCAGCCGGTCTTCGGGGCCTCGAGGAGGGCGTTGTAGACACCGGTCGCGCGCTGGAACGCGATCGCGCGCGAGCCGGCGATCGGCGAGACGACGCTCGTGACGGGCCATACCATCAGGCGGCCGTCGGCGTCGATGTCGAACGCGAGATCGAACGAGCCGGCGGCATCGAGACGAACGACGGACGCCTGTGCCACGAGGAGGCCGGAGGGATACGCGGCCGGCGCGCCGGACATCGCCCAGATCTCGAAGGAGGCGTCGGCGTTCGGATTGCTCGCCTGGAGCTGGAACGGATCTTCGCAGGCGGCTGCGCCGAAGGCGACGGCCAAAGCGGCGAGAGCGCGGCGCGAGCGCGGCGCGAGGGATTTCGGCAGGGTCATCACAGTGCGGGAAGCTAACGGAGAGAGGGGCGTCGCAACAAGCGAAACTTGCTTGACTTCACTCATACCCTGCGTACACTTCGGCAACCTTTCACGGAGCCGCGGTGCCCACCATTCGAGACCTGGTCGCGGCCATCCGGCGCCGGGACGGCGTTGACGCCGCCATCGTGCTTGGCCGGGACGGCCTCCTCATCGATCATCAGGCCGACGCCTCGGTGGACGCGGAGAACGTCGCCGCCCACGTGCCGTCGATCCTGCAGTACGCCGAGGAACTCGGTGCCGCCTCGGCTCGTGGCCACCTGCTGACCGCGGTGCTCGAGTACGGCCACGGTAGCGCGGTCGTGGCCGCGATGTCCGCCGACGCGATCCTCCTCGTGCTCGTGCGCCCGTCGGCCGACCTTGGCGCCCTGCTGTTCGACCTCCGGCGTCACCGCGCGAACATCGCGGCACTGGCCTGACCCCCTCTTCTTCACCTGGTACGGCCGTGGGTTCCCTCGCGCACCCCGCCCCGCTGCATGTGCTCGTCGCCGACGACGAACCGCACATCGGCCGGATCATCAAGACCAAGCTCGAACAGGGGCCGTTCACCGTCACGCTCGTCTACGACGGCGCCGAGGCGCTCGCGGAGCTCGAGCGCTCGCCCGACGTCCGGCTGCTGATCCTCGACCTGATGATGCCGCAGGTCACCGGGTTCGAGGTGCTCGAACGCGTGCGTGCGGATGCCCGCTGGCGCGCGATCCCCTGCCTCATCCTCACCGCCGCCGGCCAGGACCACCAGGAAGTGGAAGCCCGACGCCGCGGTGCCGACGACTTCATGACCAAGCCTTTCAGCCCCAAGCGCCTGCTCGCCCGCGCGATCGAACTCTCGGGCGCGGAGGGCGCATGAGCGCGCCACTGTTTGCCGTGGTCCTCGCCGGCGGTGTCGGCTCGCGCTTCTGGCCGCTCAGCACGCCCGAGCGTCCGAAGCAGCTGCTGCCGCTGATCAGCGATGCCTCGATGCTCTCGGAGACGATCGAGCGGCTGGTGCCCCTCGTCGGGCGCGAGCGGGTGCTGATCCTCACGAGCGCGCGCCTGCGTGACGCGATCCTCGCCGCGCTGCCCTCGGTGACTGCGGACCAACTCCTGCTCGAGCCGCGACCGGCCGGCACTGCCGCCGCGCTCACGTGGGCGGCGGCGCAGGTGGTCGCGCGTGGCGGCGCGGACGCGCGGATGGTCTGCGTGCATGCCGACTGGGCGATCAAGGACGCGGCGCGATTCCGCGAGACGCTCGGCAAGGCCGCCGAGGTCGCGGCGACGCGCGATTCGCTCGCGACGGTCGGCATCGTGCCGAGTCGCCCGGATCCGGGCTTCGGCTACATCCAGCCGGGCGCGGCGCACGATGATGGCTCCCGCGCGGTCGCGCGGTTCGTCGAGAAGCCCGACCGCGAGCGCGCCGCCGTGATGGTGCGCGACGGATTCCTCTGGAACTCCGGGATTTTCGCTTGGCGCGCCCAGACGCTGCTCGACGAAGTCCGGGCGGTCACGCCGGAACTCCACGACGCGCTCGCGGCGATCCCGCGCGGCGCCGACGCCTTCTTCGACGCGGTGACGACGGGAGTGAGCATCGACGTGGGGGTGCTCGAGCGCAGCAGCCGTGTCGTCGTGCTCCCCGGAGACTTCGGGTGGGACGACGTCGGGACGTGGAGCGCGCTGCAACGCGTCCGCGCGCCCGACGCACAGGGCAACGCCACGCACGGTCGCGTGCATGCGCGCGAAGCGAGCGGCAACGTGGTGCACGCCGAGGGCAGCGCGGTGGTGCTGTACGGCGTGCACGACCTCGTGGTGGTGGTGCGCGACGGCGTGACGCTCGTCACCACCGTCGAACGCGCGGCGGACCTCAAGCCACTCGTCGAAGGCCTCCCGAGCGACCTGCGAGAACTGCGCTGATGGGCGCGGTCCTGTACGACGACCGGATCGCGCGGGGGTTCGAGCCGTTCGCGCTGACGCGGCCTGCGGGCGAACTGCGCGCCGGCGGCGAGATCATCCGTCGCCGATGGACGCGGGTGCTCCGCACGAAGGCCGACGGTTTCATCGGCGCGCCTCACCTCGCGGCCTTCGACGAGTTCGACGCGCCCGCTGCGGCGGCGGGCATGCTCCCCGAGGGGACATGGATCGTGAACGCGCGTTGCGCACCGGCCCTCGACGTCGCCGTGCCGGACGGCGCGAGCGTCGTGCGTGTGGGCGGACGCGTCGCGGCGCTCCGACTGGGCTCGACGCATGCCGTCGATTCGTTCGCGTCGGGCGAGGCCTCGCTCGAACCGCTGGCCGGCGACGGCGGCGGCGCGGTGCTCGACGGCTGGTGGATCGACAGCGTGTGGGATCTCATCCGCCACCTGAACCCGATGCTCGCGTCGGATGCCGTCGCGATGTCGCCAGCGCACCAGGAGATCCCCGCGCATCTCACCGTGCTCGGCGCGCATGACGTGCACGTCGACATCGCGGCGCATCTGGAGCCGTTCGTGGTGGTCGACGCGACCGCAGGGCCGGTGCTCGTCCGGCGCGGCGCGACGGT
>JAYTNC010000194.1:0-4969 GCA_043748515.1 Gemmatimonadota bacterium
TCCACGGGGCGCGCCGGCCGGTCGACGGCAGCGGCCGTGAAGGCTTCGCCTCGCTCGATCAGCCCGGCGATCACCTGCGCCGGCGTCGGTGCCCCCCGCTTGCGCCGCGCGGGAGCGGCCTCGCCGCGCCGCGTCCAGAGGACGATCGTGCCGCCCGAGGTCGACATCATCCGCGTGCCGGCGAACTCGACCGGGACCGACGCGGGGCCGCTGTAGATCTCGATCCCGGCGAAGCTGCGGGGGTCGAAGTTGTCGAGATCCACCTCGCCCGCCCCCATCGGCGCGCCGTCGAGCCAGACCAACGGGGCGATGGACGAGCCGCGGAGCCGGAATTGGCTCTCGCCCTGGCGTCGCGACGTGATCCGCATCGAGGGGATGGTGCGCAGGAGATCCGACATCCGGCTCACGCTCCGTTGTGCGATCTGCTCCTGCGTGAAGAAGCGCCCACCGCCGCCCCGGTCGCGCCGGGTGTAGAAGCCGGCCATCGGACCACGGATGTCGCGCCGCCCGTTGACGACGACGGCGTCGAGCGGCTGTGCGAGTCGCTCGAGACGCACCTCCAGTTCCGCGCCCCGCGCGAGCGAGAGCGTCACCGCGAGCGTCTCGGGGGCGAAGCCGATCCGGCGCGCGACGAGGCGCGCGGATGCACCCGGCAACAGCGCCAACCGGAAGGCGCCGGCCTCGTCGCTTTCCGTCGAGGCGTCGGCGCCGAGCACCGAGACGCGCGCGCCGGCGAGAGGACGGCCCGACAGGTCGCGGACGGTCCCGCGCACGCTGCCGCCGTCGCCACGCGCGCTCTGCGCGGTGGCGGCCCGGGGGGGCATGCCCGCCCCGACGGCCAGAGCGAGCACCATCATTCGCAGCGCCCGCCGAGCGGCCCATCTCCTGTTCCGATCCCCTGCCCTCATCATGACCTACCTCCCGGGAGGCGGCGCACCCAGAGCACAGCGGGGGAGGACGGTCTGTGACCGCCCGCCCCCGCCTTACCCCGCGAACACTCCCTGCGACACCGAACTACGGAAGCCGATCGGTGCAGGCAATGAAGTTCGGGTTGTTCTGCTCGTCGACAGGAACGGGCAGGTTCACATCTGAGCCATACGCCGGGCCCTTGAAATGGGTTCCCGTCGGGAAGGTGTTGGCCGCCGTCCGCCCGTACTCGCGGATCATCCGACGCAGGTCGCCCAGGCGCTGGCCGCGGCTGAACGTCCAGAAGGCCTTCTCGCGGAAGAAGAGCGAGACCATTCCGGCCTGCGAGCCCGGATTGACCAGCGCCGCCATGACCGGCGTCGTGAGTGCGCCCTGCGTGCGCGGGCTCGCTCGGAGCGAATCAAGAATGAAGAGCACGCCCACCCGATCACTGGCCTCGAGCCGCGCCTCGGCGCGGATCAGGGCCGCATCGAGCGCATTCACCACGGGGATCGCGGTGCTGCGATCCCAAAGCGTCGTGCGGCGGATCCGCGTCTGGCCGTCCTGGCCCCGCCTCGTGAGGATCGTCGTCGGCACGCGCGGATCGCCCGCGCGCGAGAACGGGATCGCGTTCGCCACAAGGTACGACGGCGGGACGTTACCCTCGAGACTGTCGCCGACGATGTAGCGCTCGGCCGAGTACGGCTGCCCCCAGAGGACGTTGTCGCCCGACGTTGGCGCAAACGTATGATTGTATGAATACGTGCCAGGGAGCGCTGTTCCGCTCGCGATGGTCGCCGCAGCTGCCGACGCGTCGCCCAGGCCGATCTGCGCGCGCGCCTTCCCGATGCGCGCGGCACGCTCGACGCGCACCGAGGAAGTGTCGGTCCGTCCGGCCACGAGTGCCCGCGCCGAGTCGAACGAGGCGATCGCGACGCCGAATACCTGAGCGATCGACTGCGGACTGCCGAAGACCAGAGAGTCGCCCGCGCCGTTCGAGAGCGGGATGCCATTGCAGAAATCGGACGCGAGCTGGAGCTCCGCGAAGCCGCGCGCGAAGTACATCTCCGCCCGCTCCGCGATGCGAGTGGGCTGGTACGTAGCCAGCCCCGCGATCGCCTGGTTGCTCGCTGTGCGCACGCGGGCGAGATCGCGAAACATGCCGGTTACCGATCCGTTGTTCACCTGGATCTGGCGCTGGTCGGTCTCGTCGTTCTGGACGAACGTGGAGGACGTGGACCACTCGTCGGCCAGCAGACCGCCGAACAGCCAGCTGCTCTCGTTGCCGCCCGTGATGTCGCGGAACCGGCCGAGCGCGCCCAGGTAGACGCCATTCGCGCCCTCGGCGCTGAGCACCTTCTCCGGTGCCACGAGGTCGGGGTCGGGCGCCAGCAGCAGCGTGTCGGTCGAGCAGGCCCCGAGGAGCAGGGCGACTGCGACCGCGCGAGTCCGCCAGGCGGAACCGCGTGTGATCGTCATTGAGGATCGCATCGGTCTAGAATCCGAGGTTGAGGCGGAGGATGTAGTAGCTCGCGGGCCCGAAGGTCTGGAAGTCCTGCGGGAAGTTGCCGCCGTCGGTCACGGTGAAGTCGTTCTCCGGATCCACGCCGCGGTAGCGCGACCAGGTCGCCACGTTGCGCGCGGCGAAGGTGATGGTGGCGTCCTTGGAGCGCATCGCGTTGGTGACCACCGACGGGAGCTGGTAGCTCACCGAGATCTCGCGCAGGCGCGTGAACGCGCCGGGCTGCATGTAGCCGGCGTTGGTGCGCGCCGGATGGTTGAGCGCGGCCACGACCATCGCCTGCTCCTCGAACGACGCATTCGGGTTGTTGAGCCCGTTGCAGTTGAGGCGCGAGGCGCAGCGGATGCGCTCGGTGTTGTTGTAGTAGCGGTTGCCGTCGCGGCGGTCGATAAGCGCCGAGATGCGAAGCTTGCGGTCGAAGAGATCGACGCCCGGGGTGATCGACATCGTGTAGCGCGGGGTCGAATAGCCGAGGAAGACGGCTGAGTCGCCGACGAAGACCTCGTTCAGGGAGGCATTCGCGTTGTACGTCAGGATGCCGTCACCGTTGCGATCGTCCCAGCCGGTGATCGGGCGGCCCCACCAGCCGGCGAGCGGGTACCCTTCGACGACGCGGTTGTTCACGCCGATCTGCGGCGGCGTGCCGCCGAGATCGAGCAGCTCGTTCTTGTTCGACGAGGCCGCGATGGTCAGGTCCGCACCCCACGACTCGCGGTCGATGATCTGGCCGCGCGCGAGGAGCTCGAGCCCCGTGTTCTGCGTGGCGCCGAGATTGCGGCGCACGTTGTTCGCAGCACCGAGCGACGGGGCGAGGATCGCCGAGATGAGCGCGTCGCTCGTCTTCTTGTTGTAGTAGGTGAAATCGATGTTGTAGCGGCCCCGGAAGAGGCCGACCTCGAAGCCCGTCTCGAACTCCGTCGAGGTCTCCGGCTTCAGCGCCTCGTTGCCGATCGTCGAGAAGACCAGGCCCGGGGTGTCCGAGTTGTTGATGTTCGTCTGCGCCGCCGCGAAGGAGCGGAGTGCGTCATTCGGGCCTGGCTGCACGCCCGACGCGCCGAAAGCGCCACGGAGGCGGACGTTGTCGATCCAATCGGGCGAGCGGTACCACTCCTCCTCGGAGAGCAGCCACGACACCGAGGCCTTGGGGTAAGCGACCGACTGGAAGTCCGTGCCGAAGGCCGAATTCTGGTCGGAGCGGACGGCGAGCGTCACGAAGAGCCGGTCGTTGAACCCGATCGCCTCCTCGATGAAGAGGCCGAGCGTGCGCGCGGTGACCGAGGACTCGCTCGCCGACGGCAGCCCGTTCGCGCCGGCCTGCTGCGTGCCCGCGGGGAGTTCGGATCCGCCGGCGTTGTTCGAGTTGAAGGCGTAATGCACGTACTGCATGCCGACCGTCGTCTTCGTGCTGATCCAGGGCAGCGGCTGGTAGCTCGACGTCGACCCGAGGTCCACCGTGAAGTTCTGGATGCCCGCGCGCGCATTCTCCGCCGCGCCGAGGCGGTAGGTCGCCGTGAGCGGCGCGCCCTCGCCCCTCAGGCGCAGGCGGTTGTCCGTGCGTGCGGTGAAGTCGTTGCCGATGTTGATGCGGTTCTGCATCCAGCTGAATGGACGCCACTGCGCGTTGAGGCTCGTCAGGAAGCGGTCGATGCTCTGGCCGTAGAGTTCCTGCCAGGAGTAGCCGGGCGTCCAGGCGCGGTAGCCCATGAGCGGCGTACCGGTGCCGGCGACGGTGCCGTTGTTCTGGTAGCCCGGGCCCCCGAACGCGTGCGAGCCGATGCCGGCGGTCGCGTTCGACGAGTTGGAGAGTCGGCTCGTGGAGCGGATGTAGTTCGTGTTCACCGCGACGTCGAGCTTCGGCGAGATCGCCGAGTTCAGGTTCATGCGGAACGACTGCTTGTCGAGCGCATTCGGCCGGCGCGTGTAGTAGTGGTTGCCCGTGCCGATCGAGTCGAACTGGCGCTGTTCGAAGCCCGGGAGCTTGAAGACGCCGGTCTCGTTCTCGTTCTCGATGCCGATGAAGTAGCGGAGGGCCTCGGAACCGCCCGAGAGCTGGATGCCCGTCTGGCTGCGGCTGCCGGTGCCGACCGGCGTCGCGTCCGGGTCGACGAGCGGCGAGTAGGTGCGCACCGAGTCGATCGAACAGTTCGCGCCGCTCTGCGTGGCGGCGGGTGCCGCCAGGTACGCCGAGTATCCGGGAAGGCGGCACGGGCCGTTCAGGGCGCCCGACCAGCCGGTGAAGTTCGTCGGATAGGGGTTGTTGTCCGCCAGGCGGCCCGTCTCGGTGTAGACGCTCCAGCGCGGGGCGCCGGCGCGACCACGCCGCGTCGTGATGACGATCACGCCGTTGGCCGCGTCGGTCCCGTACAGCGTCGCCGCCGACGGACCCTTCACGACCTCGATGTTCTCGATCTCCTCGGGGTTCAGGTCCACCACGCGACTGGACACCGCGTCGCCGGTACCGAACGAGAACGAGCCGTTGTTCGACGTCATGCGCACGCCGTCGATCACGTAGATCGGATCGTTGTTGAGATTCAGCGAGCC
>JAYTNC010000195.1:0-6049 GCA_043748515.1 Gemmatimonadota bacterium
GTTGAACACGCCGAGCATGTACAGGCCGAACACGATGATCAGCACCCCGCCGATGCGGCTGATCCAGTCGCGGTAGCGCAGCATGATCTGGCCGAACACGGTCGCGCCGGCACCGAGTGCGAGGAAGATCATCGAGAAGCCGAGCACGAACATGAGCGCGTGGAAGATCGTCTCGCGCTTGGTGTGTTGCAGATCCTCGAGCGTCATCCCCGTGATGAAGGTGACGTAGCTCGGCACGAGCGGCAGCACGCAGGGGCTCAGGAAGCTGAGCAGCCCGGCGCTGAACGCGATGAGGATGCCCAGCGAGCCGGCGGTCGATTCCATCAGCGGGTCACTCCGGTCTGGCAGTCACGGCAGACGCCGTGGATGACGAGTCTGTGACGCTGGCGGGCGAACCCGCGCGACTCGGCGACGATGGTGGTCATGCGTTCGAGGCGTTCGTCACGGAACTCCTCGACTTTGCCGCACTGGGTGCAGACGAGATGCTCATGGTGCGGGATGTCGCGCGCGGGTTCGAAGCGGCGGAAGCCTTCGCCGAAGTCGCGCTCGACGACGAGGCCGCTCTCGAGCAACGTGTCGATGGTGCGGTAGACCGTCGCGGTGCCGACGGCCTTGCCGCGCGCGCCGACCTCCTGCGCGACCTCCTCGGCGGAGAGATGCCGGTGGCAGGTGAGCAGGACCTCGGCGATGGCGAGCCGCTGCGCCGTGACGGGCAGGTTGTGCTCGCGCAGGTAGCCGACGAAGCGGTCGACTACGGGGTGGTCCGACACCGTGCTTCCGCTATCCGCGCGCGGGCGTCGTCGCCGCTCACGTGCTCGGGTTCGGTGGTCTCGTTGGCCCGCCGCTGGACGCCGCGCACCACCGCCTCGACGGTGATCAGCGGGGCATCGGCCTCGGCCACGACCTCGCAGTCCCATTTCCCGCGCTCGGGGCCCTTCCGGGTCCAGGTGTAGCGGGCCATGTAGACCACGTGGCGTTCGCGGCCCGCGACCTCATGCTCCGCCGCCACCACCGCCACGCCCGTTTCGAGTGGGCCTTGGCGGATCGGGGGGAAGAAGTGGATCTCGGCGATGCGCTCGGCCGGGACGGTGTCCGCGATGGTGAGGAGCAGGCGCTCGCGGGCGTCCGAGGAGAGGGGGATGGTCTGCTGGGCCATGGGCGGAATCTAGTGGGTCGGTGGCTCCGGGGACTGCATCTTGACTGCTTTCACCACAGAGGCACAGAGGACACAGAGAAGGGCGGAGCACGACTGCCTGCGACGGCTTTTCACCACAGGGGGTACTGGAGACAGAGGGGGCTTCGTGCACGCGGGAACCCCCTGTGCCCCCCGTGGTAGTGGCCGTGGCACTGGCCGTTGCGGTTCTTGATCTGCTGGCAGTCCTCCGCCGTTCCCTGTGTCCTCTGTGTCCTCTGTGGTGACCGCCGTTCAGCGGAACCTCAGAGCAACGACACAGGATCCCGATCCACGACGAGCCGCATCTCACCGACGGAGGGCACATCGACCCCGGTCAGCAGCCCCCGGATCAGCCGCGTCAGCGGCGCGGACTGCGTCGACTTGAGGATCGTATGCCACCGGAACCGCGTCTTGATCCGCTCGATCGGGCACGGCGCCGGTCCGAGCACGGTCACTCCGAGCGAGAAGCGCGACTCGGCCTCCACCAGCCAATCGGTCACGCGCTTCCCGAACTCCGCGACCGCGACCTCGTCGAGCCCGCTCACCACGACGTTCGCGAGCCGTAGCGTCGGCGGGTAGGGCGGGCTCTCGCGCGCCGCCATCTCCTCGGCGACGAATCCGAGGAAGTCGTGCGCCGCCGCATGCCGCACCGCATGGTGCCCGGGCACGCGCGTCTGGATCACCACTTCCCCACCCTTCGGGCCGCGGCCGGCGCGCCCCGCGACCTGGCTCAGCAGCTGGAAGGTCCGCTCGCTCGCGCGGAAGTCGGGGAGGTTGATCCCCACGTCGGCATCGATCACGCCCACGAGCGTCACGTTGGGGAAGTCGAGTCCCTTCGCGATCATCTGCGTGCCGAGCAGGATGTCGACCTCGCCGCTCCCGACGCGATCGAGGATCGTCGTGTGCGCCCACTTCCCGGTGGTCGTGTCGACGTCCATCCGCGCGATGCGCGCCTCGGGGATCCGCTCGACGACCAGCCGCTCCACCTGCTGCGTGCCGAGTCCGCGCTGCCGCTCCAACAACGCGCCGCACTCGCCACAGGCACGTCCCGCCGCTTCCTGATGCAGGCAGTAGTGGCAAACGAGCCGTTCGGGCGTGCGATGGTACGTGAGCGAGATCGAACAGTTGGGACAGGTCGCGACGTGCCCGTCCTGACACTGCACGAACGACGCATACCCGCGCCGATTCAGCAGCAGGATGCTCTGCTCCCCACGCGCGAGCCGCTCGCGCAGTCCCTGCTCCAACGCCGCCGAGAGCACCTGCCGCCGCGCGCGCTCGTCGGGCGTGGAGGCGCGCAGTTCCTGACGCAGGTCGAGCACGCGCACCGCGGGGAGTCGACCGCCCCCCACGCGCTCGGGGAGCGAGAGCAGCGTGAGCCGCCCCTCCTGTGCGTTCTTCCAACTCTCGAGGCTCGGTGTCGCGCTGCCGAGCACGCAGCGCGCTCCCGTCTCGCGCGCACGGATGAGCGCGACGTCGCGCGCGTGGTAGCGCGGCGTCTCGGCCTGCTTGTAGCTCGCCTCGTGCTCCTCATCGACGATGATCGCGCCGAGATTCGCGAGCGGGGCGAAGACCGCAGAGCGCGCGCCGACCGCGATGCGCTTCGTGCCGTTGCGGAGCGCGCGCCAGGCGTCGAGTCGCTCACCGTCGCTGAGTCCCGAGTGCAGCACCGCGACCTCGTCGCCGAAGACGGCGCGGAAGCGGTCGACGGCCTGCGGCGTGAGTGCGATCTCGGGCACGAGCACGATCGCGCTCTTGCCTTCCTTCCGCACGACCTGCTCCAGCACCTGCAGGTAGACGAGCGTCTTGCCGCTGCCGGTGATGCCGTGCAGGAGGAAGGCGGCGCCGGGCGCGCCCGCGAGGATCGCGGCGATCGCGTCGCGCTGCGCATCGCTCGGCGTGAGCACCGGTGGCGTGCCGGCGGGGCGGCTCGCGAAGGGATCGCGACTGCGTCCTTCGCGCTCCTCCGTGACGAGTCCGCGCTTCACGAGCCCCGCGACGACGCTGCTCGTGCAGCCGAGTCGCTCGAGCAGCAGCGGCACCGGTGCGCGGCCGCCGAGTTGCTCGAGGAGTTCGTAGAGCTGGCGCTGCTGCGGCGCGCGCCTGAAGGCCGCGTCGCGCTCGAGCAGCGTCGGCAGTTCCTGCGCGATCGCGAGCAGCCGCTCCGACTTCCCTTCGGGTGCCGGCTTGGCCGCGACGCCCAGCGGACCCGGCAGCACCGCGCGGCAGACGAGACCGAGCGGCACCACATGGTACTCGGAGATCCATCGGCAGAGCGCGAGCAGGTCGGGGCGCAGCGAAGGCTCGGCGTCGGGGACGTCGAGGATCGCCTTCGGGACCGTGTCGCCGAGCGAGACGCCGTCACTTTCGCCCACGCAGAAGCCGATCGTGCGGCGGTTGCGCACGGGAACGACGACGCGGCTGCCGGCGACGAGCGGGTGACGCGTCGTCTCCGGCACCGCGTAGGTGAATGTGCGCAGCAACGGCAGCGGCAGCGCGACCTCGACGAGGCGCGTGCGCCCCTCGGAGGCTGGGGCGGTCACTCCGCCGGCCGCGCCCCGCGCACCGGGGGCTCGTCGTGCACGCCTTCGGTCGCCATCCAGTCGTAGATCGCCGCGGCGAGGTCGTGGCCGCGCTGGAAGCGCGCATCGGGCGATTTCTCGAGGCAGCGCATCGTGATCGCCGCGAGCCCGCGCGAGATCTGCGGCGCCACACGCTCGAGCGGCGTCGGCAGCTCGTGCACGTGCTTGTAGCCGATCGCGTAGCCGTCGGGGCCGTCGAACGGCGTGGCGCCGAGCAGGCACTCGTAGAGCATCACGCCGACGCCGTACAGGTCGGCGCGGCCGTCGACGAACTTCCCCATCGCCTGCTCGGGTGCCATGTAGTGCGGCGTGCCCATCGCGCGACCGCCCGCGGTGAGGCGGCCATGGAAGTGCGCGGTCGCGATGCCGAAGTCGGTGAGGATCGCGTTGCCGTCGGCGTCGAAGAGCACGTTGTCGGGCTTCACGTCGCGGTGGATGATCCCCTGCCGCGTCGCGTAGTCGAGCGCGGTCGCGACCTGCGCGGCGATCCGCGCGGCGCGCGGCGCCTCGATCGTGCGCGTCGCGGCGAGGTCGTCCGCGAGGCAGCCGCCGGCGATGAACGGCAGCACGATGTAGACCGCGTCGTCGGTCTCGCCGTAGTCGAGTGGGGAGCAGATGAACGGATGCAGCAGCCGGCTCGCCGCCTCCGCCTCGCGCTTGAAGCGCACGCGCATCTCCGGGTCGCGCGAGAGGTGCGAGTGGAGGACCTTCACGGCGAGCGGGCGATCGAGCAGGTGATGCCGCGCTTCGTAGACGTCGGCCATGCCGCCGCTGCCCACGCGCCGGACGATGCGATAGCGCTGTCCCGTCGCCTGACGCAGCGACGTGATCAGGTGATCGGGCGCATCGACCGCCGCCGGGAGCGCGGGCAGGAGCATCTCGCACTGCCCGCAGGTGCGGGCCGCGCTCCGGTTCCAGGTGCCGCAGTCAGGACAGAACACGAGGGGAATCTACAGCAAACCGCGGCGGCGGAGGATCCAGACGAGCGCGCCGCCGAGCCCGAGCTGCACGGCGAGCATCACCCAGAACCCGTTCGGCGAGGCCGAAAGGGGGATGTTCGTGAAGTTCATCCCCCACATCCCGCTCACCACGACGAACGGCACGCTCATCGTCGCGACGACGGTCAGGCCCTTGGTCACGATCCCCATGCGGTTGGAGATCTGCGTGAGGTACGAGTCCATCGTGCTCGAGAGCAGGTCGCGATAGGTGTCGAGCGACTCGTTGAGCCGGATCACGTGGTCGTAGATGTCACGGTAGTAGATCTGCGAGTCGGCCGGGATCAGCGCGCAGGGACGGTTCTGCAGCACGTTGAAGACCTCGCGCATGGGCGAGAGATGCCGACGCAGCTGCAGCACGAGACGCTTCACGCTGAAGATGTCGCGCAGCGACTCCTGGTCGAAGTGCACGAAGACGCGCTCCTCGAGGCCGTCGATGAAGGCATCGAGCTGCTCGAGGATCGGGAAGTAGGCGTCGACCGTGGTGTCGAGCACATGGTGCATCAGCCGGCTCGCATCGCGCTCGAGCAGGTCGGGCGACCGCACGATCCGCTCGTTCGTCGCGTCGACCCCGGGCGCGTGCTGTCCGTGCACCGTGACGACGAAGTTGTGGCCGAGGAAGAGCGAGAGGTTGAACGTCTCGATGTCATAGAGCTCGGGCGTCTCCTCCGCGAACCGCACCGCGCGCACCACGCAGAAGGCGTACGAGGGGAACTCCTCGAACTTCACGCGTCCCTCGGATGAGAGCGTGTCCTCGATGCTCAGGGGATGGAACTTGAAGACCTTCTCGAGCAACGCGTGCTGCGCATGGACCCGGAGGTCGATGTCGACCCAGAGCAGCCCCGCGCCCGATTGCACGATCGCGGCGAACTCACTGGGATCGATGTCCCGGCGCACGGTGCCGGCCGCATCACGATGCCAGGAGCGCGGACGGCTCTCCTGCGGGACGATCACCGGCAACTCCTCCGTGATGTGACGGAGGCGGAGGGCCTTGCTCGTGCGGCGCTTGGGCATGCGGAGAAGCTATCGCAGCGCCTCGAGGTGTGCGATGACCGCCTCGCCCAGCCGTTCGGGGGCGTAGCCCCCCTCGAGCGCGCTCACCACCCGCCCGCCGCACCAGCGCTCGGCCCTCTCCACCAGCGCGCGGGTGAGCAGGCGCACGTCGTCGAGCTCGAGCGTGAAGCCGCCGAGCGGATCGCCGGCCAGGGAATCGAAGCCGGCCGAGATCAGCACCAGACCCGGCGTCCATCCGTCGGTCGCCGCATCCACCGCCGCCATGAGCGCGTCGCGGTAGCGCTCGG
>JAYTNC010000196.1:0-9932 GCA_043748515.1 Gemmatimonadota bacterium
CGGCGAAGCGGCGATTCCTCTATCGCGCGGGCGCGATGCGCGAGATCGTCGGTTCGCCGGCAGGATTCGCGAAGTCCGGGATCCTCAGCGCTCGGGGCATGGCACGACTGGTCGCGGAACCGTTCATTCCGCGCCGTCGCGACAGGACCACGGACGAGACGGTCTGGGAGTTCGCCGCGCGCCGACTGGGGGCGGAGGTCGCGGATCGCCTCGTCGCGCCGATGTCGCTGGGGATCTTCGCGGGTGATGCGCATCGCCTGTCGCTCGCCTCCGCCTTCCCGAAGATGGCCGACCTCGAGCGCGATCACCGCTCGCTCATTCTCGGACTGCTCGCGAAAGGCGGTCGGACCTCGGCTGGACCGTTGACGTCGCTGCGCGGCGGCATGCAGAGCCTCCCGCTCGCGCTCGCCGAGCGCGGAGGATTCACCGTGCACTGCAAGTCCGCGGTCTCCGCCGTCGAGCGCACGGCCGACGGCTGGAGCGTCTCGGTGGCCGGATCCTCGCAGCGCATCGATGCGGACGGCATCGTCCTGGCGACCGAACCTTGGGTGACCGCCACCCTCCTCGGACCGTTGCACGAGCGCGCCGCCAGCGCGCTCGCCGGCATCCCCTGCCCGCCCGTCGCCGTCGTCGCGCTCGGATTCGGACCGGAGGTGCGGGCGCAGGTCCCCGACGGGTTCGGCGTGCTGATCGCTCGCGGCGAAGGGTTCAGGATGCTCGGTAACCTCTGGGAGACGTCGCTCTATCCGGATCGCGGACCAGAGGGCGGCATCCTGATCCGCGCAATGCTCGGCGGCGCCGTCGACGCTGCAATCGGCGACCTCACGGACGACGAGGTGCTCGCCTGCGCACGAGTCGAAGTCCGGCGGCTGTACGGCCTCGGCGCCGAACCCCGGTTCACCGCCGTCGTTCGAATTCCACGGGCCATTCCGCAGTACGAGTGCGGCCACAGGGAGCGCGTCACCGTCGTCGAGACGGCGCTCCACGACTTGCCGGGACTCGCGGTGACGGGTTTCGGCTTGCGGGGCGTGGCCTTCGCGGATGCAGCTTCCGATGGAGTGCGCACCGGTGAGCAGATGGCATCGTGGATCGGCGCGCGACCGGTGCAGACTCTCAACCTGGCATCAGGGCCTCTGCAGACGCCCTGACGAGTCAGCAGCGTCAGCGACCGCCAGGAGGACGAACACCTCCATGCGGCCTGGCGCCGACGCCTCCCGGCCCACTCACGCTGCCCGGTCGTCCACCTGGCGCGGCCGTGCCACCAGGACGACGCTGCGGGCCGCCAGCCGGCGGGCGCATGCCCCGCTCGCGCATCTCCATCACGCGGCGGCGGATCTGCTCCTCCATCGCGAAATACTTGGCGCGCTGGATCGGCGTGAGGAAGGTCGCCAGCTCCTTCTGCTCGGCCTCGAGCTGGTCCGTCCGCTGCCGCTGCACCACCAGCATCTGGTCGAGCAGCCGCGCCACCTGCGCCTGCCTCGTCGTGTCGCCCGACTCCATCTCGTCGCGCAGGTCCATGCGCACGTCGCGCTCACGCGTGAGCAGGTCGCGGCGCTGCACCTCGAACCGGCCATTGGTCTCGCCGAGCTTCCGCATCTGGTCGTTGGTCAGCCCGAGCTGGCGCCGCACGACCTCGGCCATGCGCTGCCGCACCCGCGCCTCGAGCGAGTCGCGTTCGGCGGACGGCGGCGGAGGCAGCTCCTGAGCGCTCACCACGGCTGCTCCGCTGCCGAACACGCACGCCAGGATTACGAGCCGAACCAACGAAGAGAGTCGCATCACAAGGTCTCCGGGGCATCCACGATCGGCTGACGCATGGTCGCGGGCTCGAGCGTGATCGTCGCATCGACCCGCTCGATCTCGTCGAGCAGGATCGAGAGGTCATCGGAACTGAGGTCCATCAGTGAGGCGCCCACCGAGATCCCACCGTTGGAGGCCGGCGCGACCGCGGGCGAGTCCACTGCGGCGACGGCCACCGTGTCGACCGGCGCGAGCCCGTCGTCGGTCGCGGGCGTACGGTCGAGCAAACGTAGCGAGAGCGAGGCCACGATCAGCAGCGACGCCGCCGCGGCGAGCAGGTTGCGCGACTGCCAGACGGAACGACGTGGCGCCGTGACCTTGGCCCCGCCCCGCTCCACGCGGAGCGTCGGCGCGGATGTCGAGACCGCACGCGTCACGCCGAGCGCGATCGCCGCGACATCGACCTTGGGAGCACCGGCCAGCAGGACGAGACGCGAGGTCTCGAGCGTCGCGAACTCCACGCCGCAGGCCGCGCACGACGCCACATGGGCGCGCACCCGGTCGGCTTCGGCGGCCGCGAGCGACCCATGCGCCAGCAACGGCAGCAGGTCGCGCATCTCTTCGTTCAGGCAGTCAGTCATCGCTCAGGTACTCCTTGATGATCCGCATCGCATTGTGGTAGTGCACCCGACACGCGCCTTCCGTGCTCTCCACGACCTTCGCGATCTCGTTGTACGGCATCCCTTCCGTCACCCGCAGCGTGAAGACCTCGCGCTGCATCGTCGTGAGGCGGGCCACCGCATCGTTCACCCGCTTCGCCGTCTCCTCCGCCACCAACCCGTCGAGGGCGTCGTACCCGACCACCGCATGCCCCTCGTCGAGCTCCACTCCGTCCTTTCGTCGTCGCTCCGACCGTTTGCGGTCGAGCACCAGCCGTTTGCAGATCGTGAAGAGCCAGGTGCGGAGCGAGCTGTCGGCGCGGAAACTGTCGAGCGAGTTGAACGCCCGCACGAACGTGTCCTGCACCAACTCGTCGATCCCATCGCGTTCCCCCAGGCTCGCCGCGAAGCGGGCCAAGGGCTGCGCATGCCGCTCCACGAGGGCCGTCGCGGCCCGCTGATCGCCCCCCTGCCACTGGGCGATCAACACCGCGTCGGTCGCGTCAGGGGTCCGGGGGATTGGGTAGGCCATGCGTTCACCGATAAGACGCCGACAGCCCACCGGCGTTAAGATTGGCTCGTGACCATCCCTGAGATCGTCGCCCACCGTGGGGCCTCCCGGGAGCGACCGGAGAATACCCTCGCCGCCTTCCACCGGGCAGTGGAGCTCGGTGCCGACGCCGTCGAGCTCGACGTGCACGTCACGTCCGACGGCATCGTCGTGGTCCACCATGACCCTGTGATCGCCGGACTCGGGGCGATCGCGAACCTCACCCGCGTCCAGTTGTCCGCCCACCGCGTGCAGGGCGAGCCGATCCCGACGCTCGATGAGGTCTTCGAGGCGGTGGGCGAACGACTGCGGATCTACGTGGAGCTCAAGGGCGCGACCTCCGCGCCGGGCTCGCTCGACTGCATCGCGCGCCACGCTTCCGGGCCTGGCGCTGCCGGGCCTGGCGCTGCCGTGCATTGCTTCGATCACCGCCTCGTCGCACAGGCCCGTCAGCTCGCCCCGGCGGTGCCGCGCGGCGTGCTCGAAGTGAGCTATCCGGTCGACGTGACCGGAGCCGCGCGCCCGGTCGACGCGCGCGACCTCTGGCGCCACCGGGACTTTGTCGACGAGGCCTTCGTGCGCGGCGCGCATGCCGAGGGGCGTCGCGTGGTGGCCTGGACCGTGAACGACGCGCCGATGATGCGCCGGATGGCCGGTTGGGGAGTCGACGCCATTTGCACCGACGACGTCGCCCTCGCACGCGAGGCACTCGGCTCGTAGCTTCTGCCGCCCTGCCGTTCGCTCGCTCGGCCGTAGGCTCCCACGCGGCGCGCCCTGCCCCGCGCGTTGCTCTCCTCTCATCCCCTCTGAGGATGGTCGCACCCATGCGTCACACTCGACTCTTGCTCGCGCTCGCCGTGTCCGGGTGCGCCTCCGCGCCCGCCGCGGCCGTGCCCGGGCAGGCTCCGGTCCCGGCCGCTGCGCCCGCAGCCGCCGCGCCGGCGTCAACGACCACCGCGGCCCGCACGCCCGCCGTCTCGGAAGGTTCGACCTCGCGGCCGAACGCCGATCCCTTCCCGAGCACCTACGCGCCGTTCGCATCGCGCACCACGGTGATCCGCAACGTGCACATCTACACGGCCGCCGGCCCGCTCATCCGCAACGGCGCGATCCTCCTCCAGAACGGCAAGGTCGCGGCGGTCGGTGCCTCGGTGACCGCTCCTGCCGATGCGGTTGTGATCGACGGGCAAGGCAAGTACGTCACGCCGGGCCTGATCGACACGCACTCGCACCTGGGCGTGTACCCGGCCCCGAACACCGCGGCGCATCAGGACGGCAACGAGGGGACGGCGCCGGTGACCGCGCACGTCTGGGCCGAGCACTCGGTCTGGCCGCAGGACCCGCAGTTCCCGCGCGACCTCGCCGGCGGCACGACGACCATCCAGGTCCTCCCCGGCTCCGCCAACCTGATCGGCGGACGCAGCGTCACGCTCAAGGTCGTGCCCTCGCGCTCGGCGCAGGGCATGAAGTTTCCGGGAGCGCCCTACGGCCTCAAGATGGCCTGCGGTGAGAACCCCAAGCGCGTCTATGCGAGCCGTGGTCCGTCCACGCGCATGGCGAACGTCGCCGGCTATCGCTCCGCGTGGATAGGCGCCGACGCGTACCGCCGCCGCTGGGACGCCTGGCTCGCGAAACCCGAGGGCGATCCGCCGGCGCGCGACCTCAACAACGAGACCCTCGCCGAGGTCCTGCGCGGCAACATCCTCGTGCATAATCATTGCTATCAGGCCGACGAGATGATGCAGATGATCGACATCGCGAAGGAGTTCGGATACCAGATCCGTTCGTTCCATCACGGCGTCGAGACGTACAAGATCGCCGACGTGCTCGCGCGCGAGGGGATCTCGGCGTCGATCTGGTCCGACTGGGGCGGCTTCAAGATGGAAGCGCTCGACGGCATCAAGGCGAACGTCGGCCTCACGCACGTCGCCGGCGCCCGCACCGTCGTGCACTCCGACGACCCGTCCTACTCGCAGCGCCTGAACCAGGAGGCGGCCAAGTCGCTCGCCGCGGCGCGTCTCGCCGGTCTGCGCATCAGCGAGGAGGACGCGATCCGATGGATCACGATCAACGCCGCGTGGGCGCTCGGCATCGACCGCATGACCGGATCACTCGAGGTCGGCAAGAACGCCGACGTCGTGCTCTGGTCAGGTGACCCGTTGAGCGTCTACGCGCGCACGGAGAAGGTCTGGGTCGACGGCGCGATACTCTTCGATCGCTCGGACGCGACCCAGCGCTGGCGCACGGACTTCGAACTCGGCTACGTCCCCAACGAAGGAGGGCGTCGCTGATGCGCGCCACGACATTCCTGCGCCTCACGGCGCTCGCGACCCTCGTACTCGGCCCCGTGGCCGACGCGCAGGTCATCGCCATCACCGGCGGCACGGTCCATCCGGTGAACGGCCCGAAGATCGAGAACGGCACCGTGCTCATCCGTGACGGAAAGATCATCGCGGTCGGCACCGACGTGGCGATCCCCGCCGACGCGCGGCGCATCGACGCGCGTGGCAAGTGGGTGACACCCGGCTTCATCAACAGCGCGACGACGCTCGGCCTGAGCGAGGGCGGAAGCCCGCAGTTCTCCGGTGGCTACGACGACGGCGGCGCGCGCGGCACCAACGGCATCGCCGCGGGCTTCGAGGCATGGAAGGGACTCAACCCCGTGAACACCTTCATCATCCCCGCGCGGCAGGAAGGCGTGACGAGCGTGATGGTCGCGCCGGGCGGCGGGATGATCGGCGGCAAGGCCGCACTCATCGACCTGATCGACGCGACGTCGGCCGCCGAGATGGTGCGCCGCGCGCCTGCGGCGATGGTCGGCGACTTCGGCAGCCCGGGCGGTGGCTCGACCGACTCGCGCGCCGAGTACTGGGCGAAGTGGCGCACGCTGCTCGACGACGTGAAGGCGTATCAGGGTCGCCGTGCGGCGTACGAGGCGGGCAACTCGCGCGACCTCGCGGCGCCGCGTGGCGACCTCGAGGCGCTCGGCCCGCTCGTGAGCGGACAGATGCCGCTCGCGCTGACCGTGGACCGCGCCTCGGACATCCTCGCGGCGCTCGCGTTCGCGAAGGACTACGGCCTGCGCCTCTGGATCATGGGCGGCGCGGAGGCGTGGATGGTCGCGCGCGAGATCGCGGCCGCGCGCGTGCCGGTGTTCACTGGTGCGATGAACAACATCCCGGGTGACTTCAACTCGCTCGGCCAGCGGCAGGAGAATGCCGCGTTGTTGCGCGCGGCCGGCGTGACGGTCGTGCTGATCGGGAACGGCCCCGGTGACGCGGCATCGTTCAACGTGCGCAACATCCGCCAGGAGGCCGGCAATGCGGTCGCCTATGGACTCTCGTGGGAGGAGGCGTTGCGCGCGATCACGCTGACGCCCGCCGAGGTGATGGGCGTGTCCGGTCAGGTCGGTGCGATCGCGGCGGGGCTCGACGCGAACGTGGTGGTCTGGAGCGGCGATCCATTCGAGTTCTCGTCGGTCGCGGAGCAGGTGTTCGTGCGCGGGCGGACGTTCGAGACGAAGAGTCGTCAGCAGCAGTTGACGGAGCGGTACCTGACGCTGCCGCCGGCGTATCGGCGGCCCTGAGTCCGGCGAGTTGATGTGAATGGGCCCGGTGCGCGAGAGTGCGCCGGGCATCTTCGCTAGCCGAGCTGCAACGGCGGTCACCACAGAGGCACAGAGGGCACAGAGGGCACAGAGAACGGCGACTGCAACGGCTATTCACCACAGGGGACACAGGGAACCGGGGGACTTCGGCGCGCGGGACTGGCTCCGCTGTTCCCCTTTGATCTTTTCATTTGGAACTGCCGACTCCAGACAGGTCGTGCCCTGTGTTCCCCGTGCCCCTGTGGTGAACAAGCAGTGGCATTCAGGGCAGTGGCAGTGGCATTCAGGGCAGTGGCAGCAGCAGTCCTCTGTGCCCTCTGTGCCTCTGTGGTGACCGCCGTTCGCGTTGCCACCGAAACAAGAGCGCCCCACTGCACGAAGCAGCGGGGCGCTCGGACCAACGCGAACCGGAGCGTCTCAGACGGCGACGGCAGCCGGGTAGACGGAGATCTTGTAGCGGCTCTTCGACTTGTGCTCGAACTTCACGACGCCGTCGATCAGCGCGTAGATCGTGTAGTCCGTGCCCATGCCGACGTTGTTGCCGGGATGCCACTTGGTGCCGCACTGGCGCGCGATGATGTTGCCCGGGATGACCTTCTCACCACCGAACTTCTTGATGCCGCGGTACTGCGGGTTGGAGTCGCGCCCGTTACGGGAGGAGCCAACGCCCTTCTTATGTGCCATGGTGTCCTCTCCCCGGTCAGCCGAGGGTGATGTCGCGGATCCGGACCTCGGTGTACCCCTGCCGATGGCCCTGCTTCTTCGAGTAGTTCTTGCGGCGCTTGAACTTGAACACCACGATCTTGTCGCCCAGACCGTGCTTGACGATCTCCGCGGTGACTGAGGCGCCCTTGAGGGTCGGCACGCCGACCTTCACGTTATTGCCGTCGGACCCGAGAAGGATGTCATTGAACTCGACCACGGCACCGGTGTCACCCAAGAGGGTTGGCAGGCGGAGGGTCGTGCCCTTCTCAGCGCGGAACTGCTTGCCGCCGGAGCGGAAGATTGCGTACGACATTGGTGAACGGCTCGGGTGATACAGTTTTCTATGCGAGCCGAGAAAACTATCCGGTATGGCGAGGCAGGTCAAGTGGTTGGGAGGAGCGGGGTTGAGAGGTGAAGGGTTGGAAGGTGAAGGGTTGAGAGGTGAGAGGTGGAGGAGAGGCGTAGTGCCCCACCTCACACCTCACACCTCACACCCGCCCCTAAGCCACCGCGTACTGGCTCGTGATGTCCCGCCCCGCTCCCTTGATCACCAGCTTGAACTCATCCGGCTTGAGGAGCGGGTCGTCCCGCATCTCGACCGTGAACCCAATGCCCTTCTCCAGCCGCTTGATCAACTCCTTCTCCTGCTCGAGCACGTACATCACGGTGTCGGGGTGCAGCTTGACCACGATGTTGTCGCGCCGCCCCTCGCTCGCGACTCTGCGCACGGCGCGCTCCATGCGCCGCACGATCGTCTCGGAGGTGAAGACGCGACCCGTGCCCAGGCAGACCGGACAGGGCTCGGTCATCGCATGGAAGTGGCTCTGACGCACCCGCTGGCGCGTCATCTCGATCAGCCCGAGGTCGCTCACCGCGAAGGCTTTGGTGCGCGCGCGGTCGCGGGCCAAATGCGTGCGCAACTCCTGCAGCACCTTGTCGCGGTTGGCCTTGGTCTCCATGTCGATGAAGTCGCAGACGATGATGCCGCCCACGTCGCGCAGTCGCAGTTGACGTGCGATCTCGCGCGCTGCCTCGACATTCGTCTTGGTGACCGTCTTCTCCGGGTCCTTCTTGCCGGTGAAGCGTCCCGTGTTCACGTCGATCGAGATCAACGCCTCGGTCGGCTCGATGATCAGGTAGCCGCCGCTCGGCAGGTCGCACCGCCGCTTGAAGAGATCGCGGATCTCGGTCTCCACGCCCTCCTTGTCGAAGAGCGGCACCTTGTCCTCGTGCAGATGCACGCGATCGATCAGCTCGGGCGCGATCCCCTTCAGGTACTCGACGATCTCGTTGTAGACCTGGCGCGAGTCGACCGTGAGCCGGTCGACCTTGGTCGAGAAGAGGTCACGAATGATCCCGCGCGTCAGCGAGGTCTCGCGATGGAGCAGCTTGGGCGCGTTGCCGACGAACTTCGTCTTCTTGTTGATCTTCTGCCACTGCCCGATCAGCGTCTCCAACTCGCGCGTGAACGTCTCCTGCGTGACGTCCTCACCCACGGTGCGCACGATCACGCCGCCCGAGTCCTTGGGCAGCACCTTCTGCACCTGCTCGCGCAGCCGCTGCCGTTCGGCGCGTTCGCCGATCTTGCGGCTCACACCCACGCGTGAGGCGAACGGCATGTAGACGAGAAAACGGCCGGCCATGGAGACCTGCGCGGTGACGCGCGGGCCCTTCGTGGAGATCGGTTCCTTGGAGACCTGGCAGATGAGCGACTGACCGCGCTTGAGCACGTCCTCGATCTTGGGCGGGTCCTTGCGCTTGCGGCGGCCACCTCCGCCGCGGCGGGGCTTCTTGGCCGGTTCAGCAGGCGCGTCCTCGGCTGCGGCGGACTGAGACGTAGCGGACTGCGCCGCAGCAGACTGGGCCTCGTCGGCCTCGCCCCCCTCGTCGTCGTCGCCGTCCTCGTCGTCGTCATCATCCCCGTCCTCGTCGTAGACGAGGTCGGAGTTGTGGAGGAAAGCGCTCTTCTCGGTACCGATGTTCACGAACGCTGCCTGAAGACCCGGCAGCACCGCTTCGACCTTCCCGAGATAAATGTCGCCGACCATCCGCTTGTTCTCCGGACGGTCGACCTGCAGTTCAACGAGCTGTTCGTCCTCGATGATCGCGACGCGCACTTCGCGCTGCGTCGCGCTGATCAAGATCTCGCGCTTCATTATTCATGGCGGCTGGTGAGCCCCCAGTGCCGCACCGGATCGTCCACGCGGCAACCGCCCGGTCGTGTGCCCCAGACCACCCCTGCGGGGTGCTCCGGGCGACCGGGAAGCGTCGGCGCAGCGTGCGATCCATAGTTGGTGTCGGCTCCGAGAGATGCCGGAACACGGGGCCCCGGCAGACAATGCGCCCCGCGAACCGCCGGGGCGCTGACATCTTCGTGCCTGTATGGTGCCACCCCGCCCCGGCCTGCGCAACCGGGCTGGTCCGGGCGAAGTCAAGGCGAGGTCAAGGCGAGGTCAGTGCGACGTAGTGCGAGGTCAGAGCGTGAGGCCCTGGATGAGGTGCCTGGCGATCACCATCCGTTGGACCTCCGAGGTGCCCTCGCCGATCTCTCCGATCTTCGCGTCGCGCATGAATCGCTCGACCGGGTAGTCCTTGGTGTAGCCGTACCCGCCGTGCAGCTGGATCGCCTTGATCGTGTTGCGCATCGCTAGCTCGGAGGTGAAGAGCTTGG